>JAKLHB010000342.1 GCA_022710345.1 Planctomycetota bacterium | reverse complement strand
TGAATTACAAAAATGCTGGTGATAAACACCGGAATTGAAGAAAAAACAGCCATGAGTACTGAACCCAAGATTTTCAATCCAGCATGGCATATCAACAGCGATTTTTGCTTTTGTTCCAGTAGCCATGCTCTCAATCGCTCATACCCCAATTGAATGGCTAAGAACCATGCACTCAGTAATGCAATTATGCAAATGCTTGGCACCAAAACCACTAAAGTACGATACGCACGTTCGAGTAATAAGAATGCATGGTCGCGAGCATAAAAAATTTCTTGATTTGCTAAAGGAAAACTGCCAAAATATAGGCAAAATAAAAACAAAATAAGAGCAATAAACCATAAGCTGATGATTTGAATCCATTGTTGTCTATGGAATTGCTGTTTGAGCTGCTCGTATGTTTTGCGCGGAACATGTTCGCGAGATAAATTCATAAAAATTCCGCACGAAAGTGCGTCTTCCTGCTTCAATTTTTTACGATTTTGAATAATCATTTTTCTTTCTTAACAAACTTAGTGCCCAATATTACAGCAAACTGAGCAAGATTGCAATAAAAATTCTGATTATAACGTTTTTTGGGAAGCCCCACAACTTGCTCCCTTCTGCCAATTTGCTTACTAAAATCCCTTATATTGGGTAAAAATTTGATTTGAATGAGGTGTTCATGTTGAAAAAACTAGTTGCTTGGAATAAAAAAGTTTGTGAATGGTTTGCCCTCCGTTTCCCTCGATTTTTTCATAGTGTCTCTTACGGAGATGTGTTGCTTCAATTGATCCAAACCCAAGTGAAAGATCTTTGTGCCACGAAACATCCCAAGATTTTGGAGGTAGGAGGCATTGATCGGCCACTTTTGTCAAAGTCTGAGCAATATTCCTTTGATGGCATGGATATTGCCTCTGGTCTTGGCTGCGAACATTTGTATGACACATTTTATGTACAGTCCGTGGAAAAACCTATGCCTGGCCAATATGACCTCATTTTTTCCATGAGCCTCTTGGAGCATGTTCCTAACAATATGGTCGCGATTCAAAGCATGGTCCAAGGCTTGGTTCCTGGGGGCAAAATCATCCATTATTTACCATCTAGGTATCATCCATACTCTTTATTGCTGCGCCTGGTCGGACCTAAATGGCAGAGGCGTTTGATTGCTAAATTACGTCCTTGGGCGGCCTCTGTAACTGGTTATCCTACATATTTTAGCTATTGTTCTCCGCATGTTATGAAAAAACTTTTGCATCAAAGCGGATTTAAAAATATTCAAATCATCCCTTTTTACAGGGCCAATGATTATTTCAGTTGGTGTTTTCCTTTGTTCCTCTTTGTGAGCCTTTGGGAAAACCTTTGTGCTTTTTTCAAATGGCATAGCTTCGCGTCTGGCTTTATCATGGTGGCTGAAAAATAACTTGGCATTCCATTGCATTGTCCAAGGCCACAGTTTTTGCAAATATGAGACAAATTCCTTGACGAGGCCAGTTTTTCAAGTTAGAATGATCAGCAACTTGTTTCAAGCATTTGTTGTAGCCAACAAAGCACATTGCTACTTGCATGAGCTCTTTGTGACGACCTCATGACTTTGCTGCGAAGCGGCAAAATATCTGCCCAAGGCAATAGCCTGGAAAATAAGAAGATAGCCCGAGGTTACAATCCATAATGAGGTGTTGTCCTATGCAAAATCCTAATCCAGACAAAATCTCTGAAAAAATCAACGAACGTGATGTTTTAGAGATCTCTCAATCATATCCTTTTCCTATTGCATTTTATGTAAAAAAAATAGCCGATTCTGAAACCAATCTTCAGAAATTGTGCGCTGTGTTTGAAGCATTGGAAAGCATGATTTCCTATATGGATTTGCTTATGTTGGCTCTGTATTTGCAAAAAAAAGAGTATGAGCCAAATATTCAAGCCGCTGCCCATCGTTTAGAATGTCCATGCTTTGATGATTGGTACCAATTTTTAAGTGTTGCTGTAGCTCATCTCCCAGACACTCATTCTTTGATCAGCCAGATCAAAAAATGGTATGAGAGTGTTGTCAATAAAAAAGAAATCTATATTCAAGAAGTGGTGGATTACAAAAAGGTAGAAACTGAGCTAGGCACTCTAAAAAATCTGAAAGACATTCAAGAAAAACTGATTCCAGTTCTTCACATCATGCTAGATAATGAAATCGCTGCGTATTATCAATTTTGTTATAGCTCACTTATTAAAATTCTAAAAAATTTATCATTTCTTAAAGAATATCCTCTTTTGGCTTTTGATAATACCAGCGAAAGCAAGAGTGCAAAAAAATTGATAGGTGCCACTCGAAATTTTCAAAGTACACCAATTTATACGAAACAGCCCATTGTGGGAGGTCAGGTTTATTTATATGATCCTGGAACTCAACAATATTGCTCTCTGCATCCATTCATTATTTACCAAGAATGTTATTACTGTATTCGAGAAGAGCTGCATGAGACTTGGGAAGTTCTTTTATTCTATGGAAGAACTTCATCGCGCATTGCCTACCATGGTTGCGTCCACAATATTGCTTTGAGGGAGCAATTAGGGGCATATCAGACACTGTGTCAAAATCAGCCCAAAGAACAACTTTCGGTCAAAGATATTTGGGAGCGAGCCTTCCAAGCTACAGAAGAAACTTTAAGTTATTTACGTAAAATCAATATTTTGCGACAGTATATGGAAAGAGCTCGGCCTGAATTTGTGCTGGAGACTTTTCGTTCTAACCCAAAATATCCTGTTTGCATTCTAACTGGCGATGCTGGGTGTGGAAAAACAGTTTTGCTGGCTGAAATGGCCAAACGTTGGGCTGCTCACGGCGAAATTGTGTTGTTCTCTTTAGTTTTTGATCAAATGGGACAAAACCTGGAGAACGATCTTGCTTATTTGCTAGGCTGCTCAGATTGGCAACAAATTAGCCCAAACATCGAGCAGATCATCATCATTCTCGACGGAATAGATTATACAAATGATCCTGAAAAATTTTTCTTGAGTGTGGCACAATTTGCTCATCAATACCGTGAAAAATGTAGAATTATCCTGTCATTGGAGAAACTGCATCTGCAACTTTGGGAGAAATATTTCGCAAAACCATTTTTGGATACAGTATCCATTACCTTACAAGATTTAGTCATGCCATGGGAAAGCGAATGCCCTATGGTGCAAAATCGCTATGTCTTGTTGCCTGACTGTACGAAATCTGAAACTCAAGAATTACATCGCTTGATGTGCAGTGAAATGGCTGCTCCGCTGACCCCATTTTCAGAATTAAGCCTTCATATCCAAGATATGTTGAGCAATCCAAGCATATTGCACTTGTTTATCGCGTGTCTTAAAAATCGCGAAGTGCCTAAAGCTCTACCATTGAATGATATGCTCGAGGGATATGTTCTTAATCAAATCAGTGGAAATAAAGCCAGACGCGAATTTTTAGACAATTTTATTGAATTGATGCTCAAACTCAAAGCCAATTATGTTTTCATAGATCAATTATTAGACAGCAGCAATGCGCTTTTAAGCAAAGAGGCCCTTGCGCCCAATAGTCTTTCCATTTTGACAGAACTAATTCGAGAAGGAATTCTCGGACGTGTGATCACTCAACATCCAACAGATAAAAAAGTCATTGTATATTTCCCTGTGCCTATTATACAGCAATACTTAGTATATCGTTCTTTGGCCATGATGGGGAAACATCGGGATGATTTGTTATCTGAAAATTTAAAGGAAATCCAGCAAGGTTCTGAAATTTTATATGGGATAGCATTCTTTGGAATTTTGCGTCTAGCCAATAAACAATACTTTGACCGAGTGTCTCAAATCGTTCAACAAAGCAAAGAAAGCCTGCAAATTGGAAGATATATTTTATATCAGGTTCTCCTTGTTCGCCATGCTCTCAATTCCAATGCAAAACTCGGACAAGGAACACCCATGGATGGTTTGATCAATAGTTTACTTACTCCTCCAGCCAATGCACATTTACTGGCATTGGGTGACTTTGCCATGCATTTGTATGGTAGGGGACAATTCGCCTCTGCTTCCTATCTTCTCGACAAACTCAGCCAAGCCATTCCTGAGCCGTTGGGTAAATATGATCCTTTGATCTTAGCTGCCCTAGCAGGCCATAGTGCATATAGAGCAGGCCAATCTCATGTTGCTTCAAAATTGTATAAAAAATGCTTCAAAAACCTGAAAAAAGCAGAAGGGCAGCCTTATGAATTCGAATTTTACTCTTTCATGGTCCGTGCTCATCGAGAATTGCGCGAAAGCGATAAAGTTCAATTTTATTTCAAAAAATGCATGACAGAGCAAAAAGTAGCCAATCCACTTTTAGAAGCCATGCTATATGAAGAGCAAGGTTTTATGGCACAAGAAGAAGTGGATTATGACAAAGCACTTCGCTGCTTTCAAAAACAGCATCAATGCTTAGAAAGCATCAATCGTAAAGATCGGCTTGGATTTGCCATGCGCAATATTGCCCAAATTTATGTGCAGACTGGCAACACCAATGAGGCCCTCCAATTTTTCAAAAAAGCCATTGAACTTTTTGAAGAAATGGGCGAGATCAATGCTCTTGCATTTTGCCAACATCAAATCGGAGTTTTGCTCACAGAAACAGGCAACTTTACCGAAGCCAAAACACGCTTTCTCAAAAGCTTGAGCATCTTAAAAAATTCAGCATATCCTAGTTTGCTGGCAGAAATCTACATGCATTTGGGCAAAATTTATGAGCACTTGCATCAAGATGACACAGCAAAAGAATATTACACAAAAGCCATGGATATTTTGCAAGAATTAGAAAATGACCAGCAGATGGCTGAATGCTATACAAAATTTGGAATTTTAGCCTATAAAAAAGGTAATTTTGAAAAAGCATTGGAGCAGTTCCAGAAAGCTGAAAATATCTATAAAAACATGGAGCATAAATCTGGCCTAGGAGAAGTCTATTACCATCTTGGCAAAATTCAGCTTGCTTTGGGAAAACAAGCGCAAGCACAATCATACTTTACAGACAGCCTCCAGATACGCGAAGGATTACAAAATCGCGAAGGATCAGCCGAGTGTCTCATCCATCTGGCTGAAATATGCGGCCAAGCCA
>JAKLHB010000341.1 GCA_022710345.1 Planctomycetota bacterium | reverse complement strand
TGCCTTGTTCCAGGATAAAATGTTGATCATACAATCGCTCTTCGCATTTTCCCTTTTTGGCCTTGAACAGACGTAGGTGCCAGTTTGGATTGAGGTGGCCAAATCGGATCGGATGGCCTAAGAAATATAGCCTGCGCTGGATTAGATACCCATCCACCATAGGCTGCATCAAGGTCTGCTGAATGCTTTGATAAAGCTCTTGGGTGACAATTTCGTCGCTGTCCAGGTGCAAGAACCAATCTTGCTCTTGAGCCTGGCTATAATCTTGCGCCCAATTGCGCTGTGCAGCATAATGTAAAAACTCATGCTGCACCACTTCACACTCCAAAGAGCGTGCGATTTCCAATGTCTGATCTTGACTATAGGAATCTACCACCAATGTTCGAGATCCAAGGCCCTGAACAGCCTGGATCACATTGGCAATGGTGGATTGTGAATTATAGGTCAGGATAATGATAATCAGCATAAACTATGGCTGCCAAATCACTCTTTTTTCTGGATTCGCTCGTAATGGGGAATGCTTTTGGATATAGGCTTGCACCACAGCAGAAAGTAGATCTCCTGCATCTTCTCGTACCCATTGTGCAAAGAGTGCATATCCATCGCCACCGCCAGCAATAAAAGAATTGGTGGCAACTTTGTATATTTTCTTTGGGTCTAGCGGAATTCCATCAACATTTGCTTGGACGATCTTTTGATTTTGGATCACAAATGTCATGCCAGAGACTTCTAGCAATCCTTTATTTCGCACGCGGTTTTGGGCCATGACCTCTAAAATTTGGAGAATTTGTTCGCCTGTGATTTGGAAAACCGCGATGGTATTGGCAAATGGAAGAACTCGACGGAGGTCCTTGACTCGGATGGGACCTTGTAAAATATCATCCCTCAATCCGCCCACATTTTGGAAGGCGATATCTACTTTTGCGTAGTCCTTCATGGCATCAGAGATGAAGTTACCCAATGGGGAAGATGGTACCCAATCCACAGATCTGGGTATAGCAGTGGCTGCTTCGCCAATGACTTGGTTGAAAAGAGCTTCGGTCTCACCTATGTATTCTTTGACGCGCCGCACAACATCTGGATTTTGTTCAAACATCTTAAAATAGGGCAAACATTGAACATTCCCAGCTTCATCACAAATGGGCTTGCTCAGGTTCATGCCCACAAGTTTGTATTGAGAAGAAGTGAGCTTTTTATTTTGAAATTGTAGGTCTAGCCGCCCCATCATTAAACCATAGTAACCTGCTTCAACCACCAATGTTTCCCCGACTTTGGTCGGCTGCATCATAGGCAAATGAGTATGTCCACCAATGATAAGGTGAATATCTGGAAATAAGCCGGCTAAACGCACAGCCTCATCATGATCCAAATGCATCAGGGCAATGATGAAGTCGCATTTTGGCTTCAGTTCTACCAAAATTTTAGGAATGATCACTTCAGGGTCTTCAAACAAAAGCCTGGGGTCTTTGCCATTGGTGCTGAGCAATGGGGTATGGTGTGTGATCACGCTCAAGATTCCAATGCGTAAGCCATTATATTCTATGATCTTATATGGTTCAAAGATACGCTCTTTTGTGCTGCTATAGAATACATTGGCGCATAAATAAGGAAATTTGGCCCAGCTTTGTTGCAATTGTAATTTTTCTAATTTTAGGTCAAATTCATGGTTGCCCAAGGCCATTGCCTCGTATCCTAAAAGGTTCATCAATTCAATATCTGGCCTGGCGATCAAAGCATCTGAACTTGGCTCGCCTGTGTTCACATCTCCAGTATCGAGAATGAGCACCCTGCCTCCTTGTTGTTGCACTTCTTGGCGCACTTCATCTACAAAAGTTTTGCGGCAAGCCATACCACCAACATCAGTTTGCCCAATCATGTTGAATGCTGCGAATCTTCCATGCTGGTCATTGGTATGCAAAATCGTTAAACTCACTGAACTTGTAGGCTCTTGTGTGAACACGCAGCATGTGCATAGAACCAAACAAAGTAAATAAATCAGTTTCATAAATTTTCCGCCCAAACTCCGAGTGGAGCAAGTACGGACTCCATTTTTATTTTTTTAAAATTTATCAGTAATCTTGGACATAAGTTTTATAAGATTATGAAAAAATTGAAGATAAGAATGCAATTGAATCTTTCTTCGCTTTGGTTACTTGTTCTATCATAATGTTTTATTCAGAATTTGTCAACAATTTTTGCAATCTCTAGCAAAGACGCACAAATTCTTCTAAAAACATTTTGCAAAATGTAGATACCTTTGTTAAACTGGGAAAGCTATGGAATATCTTTTTTGAAACTTCGATACGAAAGGAAGTCTCTGTGGAAATTTACAGCATCGCCCCGATTACAGAAGAACAATTGTGCCAAATCACACACTGTATCCATGATTGGCTCAGCCAATTGGATAAAAGACTTGCTCATGAAAAAACATACGCTATACTTCATGATGCTTTGAAAAAAGATCGTGCATGGGAGCAAGGAGTCTATTGTGTTGAATTAGGTCCAATGGGGCAATGGCTGTTTAAGCTAAGGGGGCATGAGCAACCAACGCCAGCTTACACACGATGGTGGTATTGGATGTGCCGCGCGCCTTTTTGGCAAAGTTTTCAGATTCGAGAAGCCTTGCATCCTTTGTGGTGTCCTGTAGAAGCAAAGCACTGTCTTTTAGAATTTATATGTCCTGTGCAAGGGGCTATGCAAAAAGAGCATTATTATGCACTTTTGCAAATGGCTATGAACAAGGCTAAAACCTTAAATTTTCAATATTTAGATTGCCATTTATCAAAGCAAGATTTATATGGAGCATCCATTTGCCGCCGACTGGGCTTTGCTCTAACTTCCTTTCAACCAGGCAAGTGGTATAAGATGTCAAAGAAATTGTAAAAATGCGTTTACTTTTTTATGCTTCGTTTTAATTTTTCAATTCAATTTATTAAAAGGAAAAAATAAATGAAAAGCAAAATCCTCTGGGCTAGTTTAGGGTTTATTTCTCTATGTTTTGGTTGCGAAAGCAATGCTCCTTTGATCAAAACCATGGAGCAACAGCAGCAAACCATCAATGAAATGCAAGCAAAATTAGGTAAACTGGAAAGCGAAGTAACCCAAATTCGTCGCGATATGGGTGGAATCAAAAAAGATCAAGCTGATGT
Source organism: Planctomycetota bacterium (assembly GCA_022710345.1). Lineage (GTDB taxonomy): Bacteria > Planctomycetota > Uabimicrobiia > Uabimicrobiales > JABWCH01 > JAKLHB01. The sequence continues at coordinate 2,011 of JAKLHB010000341.1, read as the reverse complement.
GAAAGAAGACGTGAAAAAGGCACAGCCTGGCTATGTTGCACCACAGCCTGAGCAAGAAGTGAAGTAACACAAGTTAAAAGAGGACGCGCCAGCTTTCTTTGATTCAAGAGAAAGTTTGGCGCAGCGAGTTCTATGAATATCCTTCGATTGGGAAGTATATGTTTATTCTTATGGTGCCTTGGTTGTGATAACCAAGCTTCTCAAACCAACAAGCCTCAAAATCAAAGTGATCTAAAAATAGCTCACCAGTTCTATCAAACAAAACAGTTTAAAGAAGCAGCCATTTTTTTTCAAAAACATGCAAAACGGATTGTGAATGACCTCCAGAAAGAGGCCGAGTATCAAGAAGCATGGCTTGGAAGGGTTGTTTGCCTGCTTTTAAGCAATGATCCTTTATGGCATACAGAGCTTAAAAGTGCCCGCTTTGGTTCCCGATGGTTTTGGCGTGGTTTATCGTACGATTTTTTAGAAAATCTCAGCCAGTTGCATCAAGAATATTTTAAAGGCTATACAAAAGCTGCGGATTTCCCCCAAGAAGAGTTTGTGGTGTTGCATTTTCTCCTGCAGTATAAACATTGGCAGCATATTACAGAAGTTATTGCGAAATATATACATCCTCGCTTAAGCTGGGATTTTTGCATTCTGCAAGCATGGCAACATCTAAAACAAAGTAATTTTGCAGAAGCAAAAGCAATCTTTGAATTATGCAGCAATGCCACAACCCAAATCCAACATTGGGAAGCTTTGTATGGGCTGGGGCTGATTGCTATTTTAGAAAATCCACAGCAGATTCCCTCAATCAGCTTGCCTCCAGAGCCTCAATATGTCCTGGAACTAAGAACCATCCCATTATTTCGAGCCAGTTCACCTTTAACCATGCATCAAAAACTGTTAGAAGAAAATACGGATGATTGGCAGCCGATTCTACTCAGCGATCTTTTATTTCGGTTTGGAGCGATTTCCAACCAACAGATTTTTGTGTGGAAGCAAGGCTCTTTGTTCCTGGAAACGTTGCAGCAAATGGGGAATCCTCATCTGTCCCCTGTGTATCAAACTTTAAACCATCGGATTCAATCCAGTATTGCATGGCATTATTTCACACGTGGCGAGTTTGAATTTGCAAAAGCAATCTTTGCGCAATTCAAGACCCAGCCTTGGCAACAAGAGGCGCACTTGGGCCTAGCTTTACTCAATTGGAAGCAAGGCCAACATACATCTGAGCTTTTGCAATCCTTGGAGAATGTAGAAATTGACTGGGATTACTGGCTTAGTGGCCATAAAATTGCTTTTTTCCGATTGGAAAATCGCAGGCAATCTATGGATGAAATCCAAACCTTAGGGCAAAAAAAACAACTGCGTTTTGCATTTATTTTGTTAGATACGTTATGCTTGCTCGGCGATGGCCGTAGTGCGCACGCTTTCCTAGGCGACGTATTAGAATTGGTGCCCAAAACTCAGCAACAATTCTATCTGTTAGAACAAGCCAACATACCTCAAGATATATATGCAGAAAACCGAATTGAGGAAAAATTGGATTAGGTAAAATTCTATGAATCAACGAATATTCTATATTTGCCTTGCTGCAATCACCTTTATCATAAGCGTTCCAGCCCAAGAAATGGTCTATGCGGAAATGGAATTTCCTCTTAGCTTCATTAGCTATTTGACTGACTATCGCTTCAATCCTCTGGATAAATTCCAAACCGAAGTAGATGGAAGATTGATTGAGCTATCGTGCGATCCATTGGTGGATATCTATGAAATTGCATCTGGCCAAGAGGCATATCGCCCTTGTTTAGCCAACTGGCGCATCTTGGAATCCAGTGGCAAACGCACCCTTAATTTTAATCTACTCGATGTGGCCTGGACAGAAGACAGGGCTTTTAGCGTGGAAGATGTGCTCTTTTCGCTAGAATATCGTCACCTGAATAAATCAAGTTGGCAAATTGCAAATACCATGACAATTGCGGCCAAAGGAATGCAAAGTTTTGATGCTTTCCACAGCGATCCT
>JAKLHB010000340.1 GCA_022710345.1 Planctomycetota bacterium | reverse complement strand
CCACGCCCAGGCTGGGTTTGCCAAAACCGCCGCAGACACGCTCATGCAGCACAATATCATGGTGATCGAATACGCGGGCAGAGCTTCATAAACGTTTCGTTTTCATGGTTGAGATGCATCGTTTGCCTGCTTGACACGACTACGAATACGACCATCCGTGTTAAGATAAGCGATAGCATTGCGATTTTTTTTAATAATTATCTGTGAAAATGTTATTGCTAGCTTGACACGTATGACTCTCACGGCGACGGACGACTACGTTTTGTCCAAGAACTGCGAATATACTACATTGTTTTATGTCAATCAATGTTTTATGTCAATCCATTTCGTTGCCTCACTACTGCATTGTCCGAGTTAGAAATAAAATGTACATCAACTGTTTTCATGCTTAATCAGTTATCTTCAATTTTGTAGAGTTTTTAAAAAAGCCTTTCAACGAGGATTTCATGCAAATTCCCTCAATTACACCTACAGAGATCATTCAAAAATACGACGCTATTTTATTAGATGCGTTTGGGGTGTTGGTTTATCAATACCAACCTATGCCAGGTGCGGTGCAATTCATCCAGCATCTCAATGCGATTGGAAAGCCTTATTTTATTTTGACCAATGATGCTGCTCATTCTCTTCCTAGCTCTGTGGCAAGGTTTGCTAAATTAGGTTTTAGCATGCGAGAAGAACAAATCATTACTTCTGGAAGTTTGCTCAAGAGCTATTTTCAAGACCACGATCTTCAAGGGCATGGTTGTGTAGTATTGGGTACCAATGATTCCAGAGGCTATGTTGTGGAAGCTGGCGGGAAAATTATCCCGATCGAACAGGATCAGGACTGGGATGTGCTTGTGGCCTGTGATGAAATGGGCTACCCATTCCTGGAAACCGTGGACGCTGCAATATCTGGCTTATTTCATAAGCTGGATCGTGGAGAAAGCGTGCATCTACTAGTGACGAATCCGGATTTAATTTATCGAAAAAATGAACTCATGTTTGGGATTACCAGTGGTAGCATTGCATTGATCATTGAAGCAGCGCTCAAACTTCGGTACGCAGAAAATACGTCTTTGGGATTCATTCGGCTAGGCAAGCCGTATGCACCTATTTTTCAAGAAGCATATCGGCGTTCAGGAACCAAGCGGATGGTCATGATCGGTGACCAAATTCCCTACGATATTCGCGGGGCAAAGAACTTTGGCATTGATGCGGTTTTGATGGGAACCGGCGTGACCAATTTAGAAAAACTGGAATTGGGCAGTCCAGATTTGCCTAATTTCATTTTAAATGCTTGGGCATAAAGGAAAATTAGAATGGACTTACGAGAAAAGCGTGCATACTTTATTTTGGTTTTAGCTTTGCTTTATGCTGGCATCATTGGCTGGTGCATCCATGCGTGGCATTATTCTGACTTTAGGGTATGGTGGTGCCTGGGGATGCTGCTTCTGAAGCCATTGTATCATTCGCATTCTTATTGGATTGATGGTCTTTTGCTCTATATGCCTGGGTTAACATTGCGGACGAATGATCCGCACCAGATTTGGGCATATTTTGCTTTGGTTTCCACTGTATTGATGCTGGCGGCATACCCTATTCGCAATAGATGGATACAGGCTTTGGTAGCGCCTATCTCCGTGTGTTGGCTATATTGGATGATTGGCATTCCTCAGGATTTAAACTGGTGTGCGTGGCTCATTGGCATCATCACCGTACTTGGGCTCCTTATCTATACCTGGGATCAGGTACGGCCTTATCCTTCTATGCCACAGAAATGGGATATGCTTTTGTGCTCGCATAGTGGCAACACAGCACATTATGCGGCTCAGTTTTTGGAAGAGCTGACGAAAAGAGGCTTTTCCATTGTGCTACATCGCTTTCATTATTATCAAGATTTTCATGCGACTTTTGAGCAAAATGGCTTGATGCTTGCATTTCCAGTTTCTGGATGGAAACCGCCTTGGCCATTGGTTGCATACTTATTTTCTAAATTGCCGCCTGGTCATGGTAAACCTGCGTTCATTCTTTACACTAGCTCCTGTGGTCCAGAAAATGCAAGCTTTACCCCCTGGCTGTTGCTCACTTTCAAAGGATATCGAGTGATTGGCAGATGTTGGTCACCGTATCCAATGAATGTGGTCACGTTTAGATTGGGCACCAAGAAATTTTGGCATAGAGCCGATCAGGACCAGCCTTGGAAAACGAACCTCACTGAAGTAACAGAAGTCGCAGAACAATTCACAAGGCATCGGAAAATCGGGCTTCCTATTTTTCTATGGCCTTATCCATTGGTATTGCTAGGAATTTTGCTCGATAACAAATATCTAAATATTTTCTTATATCGCAACTATGCGTGGCGATCTCGATGTACAAAATGTGGGCTTTGCATAAAATTGTGTCCTGCACAACGCCTCCAACCCAATGCACAAGGATATCCAAGTGCTCATGGAACTTGCAGCCTATGTCTTTTGTGTATCAACATTTGCCCTGTCAATGCAATGCAATTGGTTGGATGGAGTGAATATGGCCAGCCATATAAACCTCGTTGGCCAGAGTATGTGGTCCAAGGTACAGCAAATGAAAGGAATGTAGAAAATGTCGGAGATACCAGAAGCGCAGTTTAATTCTCAAGACTCAATAGCACCTAAAGAAAATGCAGAAACTAGTAAAGATCAGCCAGAAATGCACGCTGAGTCTTCTCAATTGTCAGAACACATTGAAGAAAGCGGTCTTAAACCTAAAAAAAAGAAACTAAAACGCCGGTTGCGCAGATTGGGAGTTATGTTCTTAGCATATACAATCCCTTATATTTATTGGCTATATATGAAATTTGTATGGACCACAAGCAAAGTTCGTACAGATGTACCCATGTTGCTAAAATACTCCAAGGAAATACCACCATATAAACTTATCTGCGCGTTATGGCATCAAGATGTATTTTGTGTTCCTTGGATTTATCAGACATTGCGACCTCATACTATTGCAAGCGTGGGAGACGCAGGTGAGGTTATGGAAAAACTCTTGCATTTATTTGGCTACACAGTGTTCCGTGGCGGTTCTAGCAAAGGCAAAAAAAGACATAAAAAAATTTTGGACGAATTTTTGCAGCATCTCCTGACATACCCAGAACCTATGGTGGTTGGAATCACGGTGGATGGCTCTTCTGGCCCTAAATATCGCATGAAACACGGTGCTGTCGTGATGTCCAAAGCAGCAGGTGCGCCTATATTTCTCATTCGGATATGGTGCAAACGCAGGTTCCTTTTGCCTACATGGGACCAAACCATGATTCCATTGCCATTTAACAATATCATCATCCAAATGGATGGGCCGTATGCTCCGCCTTTAGAAGATACACCAGAAGCATTGGAAAAATTTTGCAACGATATGGAAAACCATCTTTTAAAATTGACCTATCGGCTTTTTTTAAGCATAGATAAAACTATAAAACCAGAATTAATGAAAGATTTTCCTCGAGATTGGAATCCAGAGGATCAAGCATAGCGCATTGGTTCTTGCAATAGGCTCTTTTTTTAGCTATAATGATCAAGATTCTCATTATTAAACTTTTTTAAGGCAAGAATCATGCACTCTCTTCTCAATCGTAATGTGTATTTTGTAAAGCAACAGTTGGGGTTGTTTAAAGCAGAGCGTAGCTACGACATCTATGATCCAGAAAGCAAAGAATTGATTTTGATTTGCAGAGAAAAAGGGCTAAGCTTTTTTACTAAGCTGTTGAGATTTACAGATATGCGTTTGTGCACACCGTTTAATGTAGAAATTCTTACACCAGATGGAACTCCATTGGTTCGAGTATCTCGAGATTGGACATTTTTTATGTCCAAGGTCAAAGTATTTGATGAAAGCAATCAACTCATTGGTAGCTTTAAACAACAGCTTTTTTCATTTGGTGGCGCATTTGATGTGCTTGATCCAGCCGACCAATTTCTATGCAAGCTTCAAGGCAAATGGACGAGCTGGGACTTCCGGTTTATAGCCGGGGATCAAGAATTTGCGCATGTCACTAAAAAATGGGCAGGTATTGGGAAAGAATTGTTCACACAAGCGGATAATTATATCCTGGAAATCAATGACTCTGTGCCCGAAGATAACCCACTCCGCCAATTGATTATGGCTGCTGTAATGTGCATTGATATGGTTTTGAAAAGCTAATAATGCAAAGATGCCAGCATTCTATGGAATTGCTGGCATCTGCTTGAAAATAGAAAGGATTTGCATGATCATCAAAAAAATTGGTTCAGATTATATGGTATATGATGAGCAAAAGCAGCATACACATATATTAAACACCACGGCTGGGCAAATTTATGAACTACTTCAACAAAAAAAAAGTGTCCCAGAAATCGTAGAAATTTTAAAAAAACACTTCAGTGTTCCTGAAGGGCATAATTTGGAACAAGAAATTTTGGAATACATTCAAGAATTGCAAAAAAAGGGACTGGCATGACGTTTTCTGTGGAACAACAAGTCTTACTTTGGGCATGTAGCCTAGATACAGACACATCTGCTCCTGAATGGCTTAGCAATCATTTAGATTGGAGCAAAATATTATACGAAGCCATGCGGCATAAAATCTTGCCAATGCTATATTGGCGAGTCCAACAGTTGCCAGAGGAAGTATTGCATACAATTCCGCCAAATATCCTCGAGCAAATGCAATTGGACTTTTGTCTGCATGTGAGTCACCAAGCTGATATCTATCATGTTTTGCGTATTATTTGCGCCCTTTTTAGCCAAAATCATATACCTTGTTTGGTATATAAAGGCCCTGCATGTGCAGGGCTTTTATATGACAATACAATGCTACGTCCTTTTGCTGACTTAGACCTTTTAATTCCCCAAAATTATCGTGATCTTGCAGAGAAAATTCTCATCCAGCATGGATTTGATTTTTTTGCTGCTACTGGGTGGGTACGAGATCAATTTTATAGCAACCATCATTGGCAATATTCCTACAATCGTTTGCTTGTTGAGCTACATTGGGAACTCAGTGAAAAGCCACTCAATATCCCCTTGGATTGCTTATGGAACATGCAGCAATCTTTAGAAATACAAGACATCACTATCGCAAGCTTTTCTTTGCCAGCATTGGTGCTATCGTTGTGTATACATGCAAAAGAGCATTGCTGGAATAGGCTCCTGTGGATTGCAGATATCGTGC
>JAKLHB010000034.1 GCA_022710345.1 Planctomycetota bacterium | reverse complement strand
TTGGACTCCGCCGCCAGGAATATAGCGAGAGCCAAGCACTAAATCCGCTGCTTCAGCTTCCTGGCACAGTCTTGGCAAATCCCTTGGATCATGCGAAAAATCACAATCCATGGCGATAATTTTTTGATATGCATGCTGCAAAACATAAGGAAATGCACTGGCATAAGCTGCGCCTAATCCCTGCTTTGTAGGCCGATGAATGACCTGAATCTGCTCAGGATATTGCTCATGCAATGCATCTGCAATAACACCGCTGCCATCAGGTGAATGATCTTCTAAGATCAAAATATGACAAGGGATGCTTGATAAAATCGCTTTTGCCATTGGCTCTAAATTTTCTTTTTCATTATACACAGGTAATAACACAAGTATCTGAGAATCCACCAAAAAACTCCTTAATATTGAAGGTACTGAGATAAACACATCATACAGTTGGCAAGTGTAAGGGCGACCAGCATTGATTATGTTATGCGCATGTCGGGCGGGACAACCGGCAAGTCATCATGAAGCCAAGCCCAAATGCTGTAGCCATGCGGCTGCCAATTGATTGGAATCGCCTACGGGGACAACTGCACCATAAGACCCAACCAATTCTGCCGAGTCCCCAACATTGCTCACCACACAGTACACTCCACAACTCACCGCTTCCAAAATTGCGTTGGACTGCGCTTCGCTCAAAGAGCATGAATTGGCAATGTCCAAAGCCGCTGTGTATCGCTCAATATGCGTTTGCTCCCCCATCAGATGAATATTGGATGACGGAATCCCCAATTGTTGAATCATGTTGGCAAGCTCTGGATTGCTCCAAACAGTCCCAGTGCCAAGCAAAATAAAATGAAGTTGCGGTACTTGGGCCAGGGCCAATTGAGCTGCCTGAAGAAAAATAGCATGGCCTTTGATTGGATGATACCTAGCAATCAGCCCAATCAAAACAGCATCAGAAGAAATCTGCAATTCTTGACGTACTTCTATGCGAGCTAATGAATTTGGAGCAAATACTGTGGCATCCACTGTATTCGGAATTACGTATGTCTTTGTAGGATCATACCCCAATGCCTCATGCTCCATGCTTGCTTTTCGAGAATTATACACAATTCGCTCTGGATACCATGAAAATCGAGCCCCTAGCCAACGCAAAGCTGCTGTGACTTTTTTTTCCTGTTGCCTAGAAATTACACATTGCCGAATATTCCATATAACCCGACATCCAAGTCCCTGCGCCATCAAAAGACTTACAAAATTTCCATGATACAACCACCCAGCGATTAAATCCGGATTTTGATCAGCCATCCACCGCCGCAGTTGTAGCAATTTCCAAGGATTAGGGCACTGAGGATGAATCCCACAACAAAAAACAGGGATATTGGCCTCTACAAACCGCGGCAAAATCCCCCCTCCTTGCCCCAAACAAACAACTTGATGATGAAATAAACCCAACGTAGAATGCTGAATCAACCTCAACAAGACTAACTCAGTCCCCCCTATATCCAAAGTCGGTATAATATGCACAATCCCCCCAACCCGTTCCATTTGGCCTAAAATTTGCATCAGCAACTGCTCGTATGTTTTGATCATGGGATATCCGTATGATGAAAACGAATTTCGATCATCCAACAAACTCTCCGAAATAAAACAAACTCTCCGAAATAAAACAAACCGTTCGGAAACTCTCCGGAATAAAACAAACTCTCCTTTGGAAGCGCAAAAATAAGGAAGGCTATTTAAGCGACCATTTCCTTAAAATTAAGGAAATGGTCGAAATCGGCTTCTTTCGTTTGAAAGCAAAATCACGATTTGGTATATGTTTTCCACAAAGGATATGAAGGCAAGGCGTTTTACTTGCCACAAAGGATATGGCAAGGCGTTTTACTTGCCATAAAGTGCAATGATCACTCCACCGGCAAAGCCCATCAAAATAGCCAATGTTTTTCGGAAAGTGAGAGGTTCTTTCAGAAATAGAGTTGCAAACAAGAGAATAAAGATCGTGCTGAGTTGGTTGAGTACCCCTGCAATGCTAGCGAAGGTATATTTCATGCCAACGAACCAGCAAATCATAGCCAGGTAATTGCCAAAAAAGGAAGCGGTGATCGAGGCCTTCCATGGTGCGTTTCGTCCAAAACAGCTCCATATTTTGTTGCTATACTGAGGTAAGCAGCCCAATAAGGCCAAAGGCACTACGCCGCCAGCCATACGAATGGTATTGGCCCACAAGGGATCACTTCTATTCAGGATTGGTTTTACCATCACAATCGCAGCAGCGACAAAAAGCATGGAAAACAGGCCAAAAAGCACTCCACAGCGAAATTCTTTGGGGTTGGTTGTGATATTGTTGTTTGTGATCTCTTCGGTTGTTTTATTTGCTTTAGGATTCCATGTTCCGATGAATACAGCACCCACAATCAAGGTAAGTGCCAGGATAGTGGGCCCTGTGATGGTTTCATGAAGGTAAAAATAGGAACCAACAATAACAAATAAGCTATAAGAGCAATCAACAATAGCAGAATACCCTGCTCCAATACGGTTAAGCCCTGCAAAGTAGAGTGTATCTGCAATCGCTAGCCCAAAGGCACCGGAAATCACTAAAAGCAGGCAATCGCCCAATGTCATATTTTCTGGAAACCAAGAAATGCCCATGCAAAGCAAGGTCAGGGAAAATAAAATCAGGCCAATGGTATTTTTGAGCAAGTTCAGGGAAATAGGGTTGATATCTTTGCCACTCACTCGAAAAAGAATGGTGGAAACAGCCCATAGCATAGCGCAGGCTGCGGAACCAAATTCGCCTAAATAAGGAATATCCGCAAGCGGATCTGCGGGTTTACAAAAAAGGCATGGTAAGATGAGGAAGCACAGCGAAAAGCTAAATACAAACTTGTTCATGGATTTTTGCTTGAGACACTTTGTTTTGGTCCAAGACACTTTCTGAGGAAAATAGATTGGAAAATTTGTTGGATAGTTACCACCTGAGAGGATCAAAGTCCGCAGAGGAATGCTCTGTTGATCTTGTTGTCTCTGGGTTTCTGCGGTCAATCAATGCTAGTTTTATTGAAGATACCCAAGTCGCTAGTTGTTCGAACTAGTAATAGACTCCACATTCGTAGAAATAAAGTTAAGTACCAATAATGCAGGCTGGTACTTATTCATTGCTGCGGCTGAGCTTGCTATGGGATTAAGATAGGGCTTCCAATTGAGAGTTCAATCAGAAGGTATCATACCATATCTCGCCATGTCCCTGGTCAACTAGCAACTAGGGGCGACGGCTGAGGATATAGCCGCCTACATTATTTCAGACTTTGGCGATAAACATCTACGATTGTTTCTAAAGGGACTTTGGATTTAATTTCTTCGATTTTTTGTTGGATGCTTGGTTCTGGCTTGATTTGTTGGAGATATGAGCCAACAATGTAGGCTTCACCATAATTTTTTTCCAAAAGTAAACGCTGAAACTTGGCTTGAAGAAGATTCGCAAGCTTTTCTGCATCTTCATTGGTTTTCTTTTGGAAAAGGCTTTGTTGTTGGGGAAATTCTTGGTTTTGGGCTAAACTGCGGTATGCCTGGTATCGCACATATAAAAATTGCCAAACATCGGGAAATTTTTCAAAGGCATCGGTGGCCATGATGATGGCTAAGTTATATTGCTGGCTTTGCATGCACTCTCGGATGTTTTCCATCCGCTTATTCAGATCGCGCTGTTTTTCATAAATCTGCAATTGTTCTTGAAGATAGGGCAGGACATGGATGCCTGAAAGAAATGGCAATTCTTGACAAGTATTTCGCAAAAGGTGAAATTGCTCTAGCATTTCTGGATACCTGTTTTGCAACAGAGCTTGGACTAATTCCTTTTTTTGCTCTGGGGATGCTCGATCTTTGAAATCAAGGACGATTTTGCAGAAGGCAAAAATTCCACGATAGAGTTTTTGAAGCATGGGCAGCCTATCTTTGTCCCTGGCAATTGGGAAAAGGTCTTGACAAACCTGGCGATAATAGTCTGCTTTAGCCTGTATGATTTGCAGATTTTGTATGCCAATTTCAGTTTTATTTTGTTGCAAATGCTGAATCGCCCGATCGCAATTTTCAAGCCATAGAGGAGTCTCTTTTGTCATGCTGATGTATTCTTGGAACAGCTTTGGTTTGGAGATTGCAATTTGTTGAAGCACTAGGTTTTGATATGTCAATTGGGCTTGATATTCCAGCGAAATATCTTCAAGCGCAATGTCTTTTTGAAATAAGCGTTCCACTGGCATAGACACTATGGTTGTCTTTTTATCTACATCCAAAACCATCAAAGAAATATTCACAATTTCTTTGGGGCCATCCCAACTGCCTTGTAAGTGCAATGTTCCTAAGTTGGAGAAATTTGCGATGCTGATGCTTCCTAAAGGGAACAGGGGAGCAATTTGCTTTTGGTCTAGCACAGCATTGGATTGAGGATTTTGCAAAATCACTAAAAAGTTTTGATATTTTGTCACAGGCTTAAATTCAATTTGGGTAGTTGCTGTAATTGGGCAAGATTCTATCACCGCGCCTGTCATTGATGTGCTTGCCTCACTGACCAATTGTAGTTCTAAGGGTTCTTTGGATTCAGAGATGATGGTCACGTTGGCTTGGATTCCAGATTGTGGAGTGCGATATTCTAGCTTGGTGATATGGCCAATAGGGAATCCTGGCTTAAAATGGACTTCTTTGGACCATTCTGAAACAAACTTGCCACGATATTTGGCCCCAATGCTATAGTTTTTAGCACTGCCAATACTGTAGGAAAAATAATAATGAAAAGCATCATGGAGTACTTTTTGGTTCGATCTTGCCTGGCCATCTTCTAAAAGATATAGAAGAATTTCATTTTCTGGTAAACTTTTCTCTTTTTCCTCTAACTTAGGATCCCAAAGAATTCGGCCGTGGACAGTGATTGTCTTTGCATCTTGGAAAAAAGCTTCGTAAATTTCCAAAGCCTGAATGGGCGGACGTGTGGTGCAAGCATGCACAATCCATATTGTCAGAATAAAAAAGACAATGAGAATGCCAATCATGCGTATTGCTTGTTGCTGGGTGAAAGATCTCCATTGCTTGGGAAGCCGCATTTCTTTTGTTAAGATAGGTTCGTCATAGATTGCCCGTTTGGAACGTGGTTTCTCTGGCACTGTGATAGGTTCAGCAATCTCTAAGCTTTCTTCTTGGATAGCTACGGCATCTCCAATACGATTTTGCTGTCCATTGAAGAAATAGACAGTTTGAAATTCTTTGGCTTCTGCTGAGGTCTTGAAACGAAAAGAAACTTGGCAGTTTGGGCCTTTTTTGTTCAATTGGCGGTTTCTGGAAACACTATTGCCAGCAATGCAAAGTTCTAAGTCTTCTTCTGGCATTATGTCATAAGTAATTTCAATATAATTTTTGCGGCGTTTTGCCATGGTGATTTGTGCCATAGCATTCCTCCTCGCAATGTAGTTGCATAATTAGTTTTCAATAGCCACTTTGCGGCATTCTAGCAATTGATCGCCTTGGTAAATCAGTACAAAAATAGACGTTGCATCTGCAATAGCTTCAAAATCTAAGGCAATCGTTTGCTGAATATCGCTTTTTTGTTTATGCAGGTATTTGACCTGCTCCAGATTATTTTTCCCAGCAGGATCGAGTGCAACTTGGAATTTCCAAGAGCCTATATCCGCATCTTTCACATGGATATTGATATCTCCGTCTTGGTACGTGCAGTCAATGGTTGGCATTTCTTGCAAAATATCCTGCATAACAGCCGCAAATTTTTCTGGCACTATCATCATTCTGGTAGAAGGACTGCCTCGCTTGCCAAGAGGAACCTCAGCAGTGGGCTTTAGTTTATCTGTCGAAGTGATCGAGGTTGGTGTAAGACCACCAGGGCCGTCTTGAATTTCGGGCAATGGCAAAACATCCAGATGCATTTCTGCAAAATCTTCTAAATTCTCTGGCATTTCAAGGTCATAGTCATTTGCCTGTATTTCAGCCGGCTGGGTTTCCGGAGCACCTTCAACTTTGCTCTCTTGGGACTGGCAAACTGGGCATTCTGTGGCATTTTCGGCAAATTCATTTTTGCAAACCCTGCAAATTTTATGGTGCGGCACTAGTGGCAAATCGCTTTTTCTATGACAAATGGGGCACAGGCTCGCTGTGTTCATACTTGTGAGTGCAGGGAAATCCGAAGAGCAATAGGGACATCTGAATTTGAAATAAAAAGGGCTGCGGACCAATTGAGGTGGAGTATCAATGCCGAAAGCGGCATAGCGTTGTACAAATTCGTACAAGCGTTTGGCATCATCCAGGTCTTTTTGCAATTGTGTGCATTGGGCTTGCATTTGTTCTGTGGTGATGGCTCCTTCGAACAATTTTTGGATAATAGGTTTGAGTTTAGCTTGATAAAAGTGCGCCATATTGGGATCTTGAATCAGAGGTTGGAATTTGTCCAATAACTCTAACGAAGATAACGGCTGGCTGATACCCATATCACCAGCTAAAAGCTGTAAGGTAATTAAAGCCAATGCATATTGATCATCTGGTGCTAATTTTTGGTTGACTAACTTACGGCAATAAATGTTGGGGCGGAAAAAAGACTCAAATTCATTCAACAGGTTGGTGCCAAATTCTTCTGGAAAACAAATAAGTCCTGTGTGCAAAAGGTCATGGCTATACTCAATGAGAACAGTTTGGCTGCTAATATATTCGTGCGCTTTACGCCACAACAGCAGGCTGTTCGTGAGTGTATGCAAAAATGAAATAATGTCTTTGGGTCCCAAATGAGGCCGATTTTCGAGAGGGGTTGTTAAAAAATGGTGGATGCTTTGGCCACCAAATGCATCTGTCACCAAAAAGCGTGAGTTTTCCCATTGAAAAATTCCATGTGCAGCCACTATACAAGAGCCATGATAATTCATGAGGCTCAATTTGTTCGTAGGGGGTATATTTAAATCTAGCTTGGATCCCAAGGATTGGATGATATTGGCACAAATGCTAGGGTCTGGGCTTAGAGGATGCAAATCAAACCATTCTTGTGTCTTATTCACTGCATCATAAGGGCCAGCCACACGAACAAGATTGAGATCGAATTCGACTACAGTATACTGAACTTGTTCATCCTTTGCGTTTGTTTTTAAGATACCCACAATCTCATTCATGGCACAACTCCATTGCTAATAAATAGACATCATCGCTTAAAGGCCGCCCATTGCTTTTCTCCCGAATTTTTTCTTGGAAAAATTCAGCAAGATCTTGGTCTGGCAAATATTTCATTAAATATTCAAATGCTTCTGCTCCGCCAAAACAGTCCAGGAGGCCGTTGGTTTGTAAGAAAACGACTTCACCTGGATTCAAACGAATTTGCATAGGGCTGCGATGATAATATACGTTGTCCAATTGTAAACCAAGTCTGGGCGTTCCGTATTCTTTGATAAAACGGCCTTCATTGCCCATGCGGTTATAGATATAGACGTACGGAACACCAGCACGGACATACGTGAATTCTTTTTCTGCTGTATTCAAAATGCCAATGAGGCCGGCAAAGCAATGCAATTTAGGGTTATGCTTGCGAGTGTCTGCCATTTCCTGTTGCAAACGCTCGATGATTAAATTCGGGGTATGTTCCTTAAAATCCCGAATTAAGCGTTCAATGAGTACTTTGATCCAAAATAAGTTGCAGGATTGCTCTAAGCCAGTACCTTGGAGATCGAGCAAGATGATTGCGATTTGCTCTTGCAATGCATCTAAGGGATAGATGAAGCATGTATCGCCGCCTGGATACGTAGAAAAATCAAAGAAATTTTGCATAAGATACCCTGGCACTTCTGGAAGAGGCGTGCTTTGGGCCAATTGCCAGGCAAGTTGTCTTGCTACATCTTTTTTGTCCCACGGAGCAATTGCATAAGATAAAAATTCCTGGATGCGATGTGTGGAAAAATGGCCATCTCTGAGGCCTTTTTCAATCACTGGCCCAACTTGTTTAGATTGGATCGCTAATTTTAAAAGTGGGTCTGTGGAACTTGTGGATGCCTTGAGGATTTGCTCACGTAGAAAATTTTCTAGCAATTCTGGAGAAAGCAGGTTGAACACTTCTTCTGGCGCAATTTCCAATTTTTTGGCTAAATCTGTGATAAACTCCATATTCAATGTTTTCACAGCTTTTAGAGCGGCTAACTGATTCAAAGCATCTTTGCGCTCAGTTTCAGTTTTCTGATGGCTCTGGCTTAACTCTTGGATTTGCTGTTGAAGCTGCTGCATTTCACTTTGCATATCTTTAATCTGCGATTCCAAGGTATTCACATACGTATTGCTGGCTCGTTTTTCGCGTTCTTTGACCAGGGCTTCTTCCAAAATTTGAATTTTTTGTTGAGATTGTTTGGCCATGTCAGCGAATTTTTCAGATGATTCTCGAAGCTTGAGCACTAATTTTCGCAGCTCATTATTCTGGCTTTTGAGCAAAAGGAAATCTGAGAATTCATCTTCAATATCCAAAACTCCGACTTTTACAGGATTCAAAGTAATGTGAGAAATTTCATCAATTTTTAGATAGACTTCGAGTTTGTTATCGCCTTTTTCAATCAAATATCGAATATTTTTTGTGCTATCTATGATGGCCCATTGATCCGTGCCAATCGCGGTGACCTTTGCTTGGTCAGGCAAAGGATTGCGTTCATTAAATTGCTTTTGCAAAGGCTCTGGCAATACTCCCCGTTCTAAATACGGACGATAATCCAACGAGATGTTAAAAAGCAATTTATTTTTGCCACGAATTTTATAGATGAGTGCAAATAAATCTTCTGTATCTAGCTCGCGTTTGAGAGAAAGGCTATCTAAGCGATCTCGACGCTCGCCCTTAGAAATGTAGATTGGCTTGTGAAAAAATTCGGATTTGCGCAATTGCGCGTATGCTATGTCAAATTCTGCTTTTTCAAAAAAGATATGAAATCCTTCGGCTTCAATTTCGTCTTTTCGACTATGTGCCAATGGATATCGCATGACAAAGCTCACACGGGAATACCGGCTCAATAATTCTTTGATGTTTCCGGTGAGGCGATTATGCGTGGCAATCCAATCTCCATAGATTTGCTGCAATTTAAGCTTACGATTTGAGTCTGTGGTTTGTTGATAATCTGCAATGATTTGCATCATTCGCTGAAAATCTTGAGTTGGATAGGATAGCATTTTCAAGATGGCTTCAAAAATATCTTGAGCCAAGATATAGTCTTTTTGATACACATTCATGGACACTTGGGGCGGTCTTGGCCCTTGGCCACCTAAGAATTTAGCAAGCGCTGGAACATCTACATCTTTCTTGATCAGCAATGAATGGATGGCATTGATTTTTAAGAAACGATAGATTGCTGAATTGCTAGCATCAAAAGATTCTTCGAATTCTTCCTGCAATTCATATTTATCATTGTAGGTTTTGAATCCAAAAATCTTGAATCCTTGTTTTAAAATTAAGAAAAAATAGACAACACCTTCATATTTTTGTCCGCAAATGCCATAAAGCATCTTTTGGATTAACTCTAAAGTTTTAGCAGAAGCGGTGGCATCCAAAGATTTTAATAGATCAAATAGTTCCTTCATAAAAAATCCTTTTGAAATCAAGATGGCAGCTCTTGGGAATCATCATGGTAAAAGAAATTATAAGCCGGCAAAGCTACTGAATCAAGCACCAAAAAGTTGATTACTCATTGGATGATGGAAAAATTTTTCGCACTCTGTGATAGAGTTGTTTTCGTTCATCCTTGGAAAAACAAACCCACAACGATGTGCATTCATAAACCAAAGCCACAGCTATACAAGCTGGAATAAAAGTAAGCCACGATGTGCTATAAAGATGCTTAGGCACTATAGCATAGAGTAGAAAGCATGGAATGGAGCAAAGATAAGGAGGGATCACTAAACCACAAAAATCCTTGAATGTGAACCCAAATTTTTTCCAGACATACATTGGAATAAAGCAAAAATTCACAATAAAAGCGGCTGATGCTACACCAATGGCAATCCCAAAAATTTCGTATTTGGAGATGAGCAAAAGTCCAATCAGGAGATTTAAAAAAGCCTCTGCAATTTTTACTTTGGCTAAAAACTTCAGATTGCCAATGCCTTTTAGAACAGCATCCATGGGATATACCATCACAGCCGACCAGCTCCCAATAGCCAAATAGGTAAGCACCTGGCTAGAAACCTCAAATTCAGGCCCCATCCAAAGTTGCATAAATGGAGAGCCCAATGTGATAAAGCCTATATACATCACAGAGCCAATTGCAAAATTGATTTTCAGTGTCTGCAACAAAAAGATGCGTAGATCTTTTTTTTGTGCATCAAGAGCGCTGGCATGTGGCAAAATCGCCGAAGCAATGCTTGCCAAAACTTGCTCTGCATAGACAACCATCATTTTTCCAAGGCCATAATGCGTGACTTCAGCCATTGGTAGAAAAACACCAATGACCAGTAAATCTGTATTTGCAATACTTCTTAAACTTAGGCTAATGACAAAGTTATATAACCCATAATTGATTAAATTTTGAATGATTGTTTTGCAAAAAAATTCTTTTGCGAATCTAAAAAATTTCATTAACTTTAAAAGTGCTATTGAAGTAACAAGAACATACAAAATAGCTGTACTTGTAGAGATCAAAGCAAGATAGAGCAATTTGCTGCTTTGAGAAAGCACAAGGACGATCAGGCAAGCATTGAGCAATACAGTGACAATCCGTGTGCCATTTTCTATATCAAAACGGTGAATGCCCCAAAATATTCCCTGGACCAAGGTGCCAAAGAATTGGATTGCGAACATAACAGTGGCAATCACCAAAATCAATCTGACTTCCCACCAGCGCTCTGCTGGCAAGGAAAAAAAATAGGGGAAAAAAAATGCAAGCACAATGCCTAAGCATAGAATACCTAAGATTAAGAAAAAAAATAGGTAAAAACTGCTATTGAGAACTTTGTTCAACATTTGGGTATCATTGACAGCATGGTACTGGGAAACATACTTGACCACAGCAGTCCTCATACCAAAATCTACCAAGCCAAGATACCCAATGGTAGAAATAATCAATGTCCAAAGGCCATAATCAGCTTTGCCAAGACGGGATACTAAAAAAGGCGATATGCAAAATGAAGTGCTCACAATGACCAAAAGAGCCAGCCAATTCCAGATTACATTTCGTGCAATGTTCATCCAATGCCTTCCTAACTATCGAAGATAAACTGGGCATTTATGTTACCGCAGAAAATGTAGAGGAACTATTGGATCGCAGCGTAGGTCCACAATCCATGGAGAATTGCATATCCGATCACGCCCGCACATAGATACACCAAATATTGCTTGGATTCCTTTGGTTGTAGTTTCAATGTTCCTGAAACAACTGCCACAACTATCCCAAATGTAAAAAACAATCCGCCAATGATGTATTGGAAAATATACGTTGTCCAGTATTCCATGACTACGCCTTTCTAAAGGTTGAGGTTTATGCTGATAACGTTCTAAAATATCATTTATGTCGCTTACGAACTGCTACGACTATTTTTCAAAGAACTGCAAAATTTCAACTAGAAAGTGCGAAATGTACATAGCGTTTGTTAGGGCGGCTGGCAAGTGTAGATTCCGTGCACCTACACAGGCATAATATTTTAAGAAGCAGCATGTTATGTCTTTTTGAAATGATCGTCGTTCGTATTCGGTCGTAGGGCAGCCAGCCGGTCGCCCCTACACGCGTATGATATAAAGAATGCTTTATATTATGCGTATTGGGAAGGATCGCTCGAACAAACCTACTTACCAGCAGCCCCTACACGTAGCATAAGGAATGCTTTATGGTATGCTTATCTTAGAACTCTCGTATAAGATTGCACTGCAGCAAAGTTTTTTGCCGCGAAGCGGTTTGGGAATAAAGCCTGGGGTTTCTAACCCCAGGTTATGTCAGCTCTTATCGTGTCCTGACGGGACACAGGAAAACGTAGCATTCTATCAAAGAGAACTTTTATTTCCAAACGAATTTTTTTTGATTGATACAGATTAAGGATCTTTTTTTAGTATATTCTAGCACAACAGGTTAGAATTTCCGAAAATCTACTATCTCATATGAAAATGACAACCGGCCGAAGAAACCGACACTTCCCAACGACCAGGGTTTCGATTTTATGAAATGCCCATTATTTTTAGGACTATTGCAAGGTTTTCTATAAACGCTTCCATGTCTTTGGGATATATTGCACCCATATTTGCCAAACGGAATGTATCTTTGCCTCCGATTTTGCCTGGATAAATTGTAAAGCCTCTTTCATAGAGGAGATCGTGCATTTGATCAAAATCAAACTTTGGATGTTGCAGATAATGGAAAGTGGTCAAGATGTGGCTTTCCATTTCATCTGGCAATAATTTTGAGAATCCTAATTTGAGCATCCCCTGGACCAGGCATTTCCAGTTGGCCATATAGCGGGCATGACGAGCTAGAGCGCCCTCAGATAAAAATTCATCAATGGATTGCTTCAAGGCATATAACACTTGCACCGGTGGGGTGAAGGGAGTTTGTTGATGTTTTGAAAAATATTCATAATGTTGATAGAGATTCAGATAAAAAGATCGAGGTGCATAAGATTGCAATTTTTGAAATGCAGCGTGTTTTGCCACAATAAAAGCACAGCCAGGCATACCTTGGATGCATTTATTGCTCGTGGATGCCATAAAATCAATATGATAGTCTTTGATGGAAAAAGGAATTCCTGCAAAACTGGAGATCGTATCCACCAGAAAGATTTTATGGTATTTTGCTGACAGCTCGCCCACTTGTGGGACTGGGTTAAGCATCCCTGTGGTTGTTTCATGATGTACCATAGCGATTGCTTCTATAGAAGCATCTCGCGCCAGCTCACGCTCCACATCTTCTGGCTTTGGCATAATGCCAAGACCATAATTTAGCTCTACAACAGGAATTCGATAGGCTGTGGCAATTTGCACCATGCGCTTGCCATACGCGCCATTATTGATGATCAGGACTTTCTTTTCAGGTGGTACTGCTGAGTTGATCATTGCATCCATGACCGCAGTGCCTGAGCCGGCTAGCAATACTGTGGTATAATCTTTATCTCCGCCAGCAATTTGCGTCAATTTTTCAGAAACATAGCTCATGAGATTGCCAAACTCTTTTTCTCGTGGGCATATATCTGAAACAACTTGGGCCATTTTGACGCTATCTGTGGTGGTTGCAGGGCCAGGATTCAGCAAAATATTGCGCTTTAACACTATTATATTCTCCTCACAATGGTTGTGACTTTCTGCCAACGTGTTTTTTTACATGCAACAACAATTTGGGATCATTATAGCGATTGTTCAAAAAAATCCAAGAAATTTTGCTCTCAAATCCGTTTTTATTCAGAGAATTCAGGAGACGTTCGCTCAGAAACGCCTCAACCAAGCCTTTTGGAAGAATTTTGTAATCCAAATGCTTTATTTTTTAATGAAGCTAATAATTTTCTATTCTTTTCTATTCTTTTTGCACCAAAGCAATGAACATCTCTGAACTGATCAAAACCATCAATCCATCACAATGCGAAATCCAAGACTATTGATCCTCTCGTTTGGATTGATCCTGCATCGGAAAGCAAAACGTGTTTTTCTCATACCATCGTACCATGAACCACCCCGACCAATTCGATGAGAACCTGTCTCATGGCAAGGATCAATAACATGGCTGCTCGGATACTGCGCATACGCATCATGACACCATTCCACTATATTTCCCAAGATGTCATGCAATTGAAACGCATTGGGCTGTTTTTGGGCTACAGGATGCGGATGATTTTCAGAATTGTCATCATACCATGCACAATCACCTAATTTAAAGGCATCATTTTCGCAATTACTCGCCGTTTGTATACCTGCCCTGGATGCAAATTCCCATTGGGCTTCTGTAGGCAATTTAGTACCCAGGATTTGGCAAAATTGGACACATTCGTCCCAGTTGACTTGCTCGACGGGCATCTCTTTCTGCCCATTTTTGAAATACGATGGATTTGTTTCCATCACTGCTTCCCATTGAGCTTGTGTGATGGATGTTTTGCCCATGTAATATGGCTTGCTGATCATCACCAAATGCTGTGTTTCATTTTCCCTTCGCCCTTTTTCGCTCATTGGACTGCCCATGAAGAACCTGCCTGGTGGGATCAAGATCGCCTTCATTTTAGCCCGGTCTGGATCCACAATGATTTCCAAAGCCAATTGCTTGGCCTTGGCATAACCTGCCTGATATTTTCCTGCATATTCGGCTTGCTCAGATAAAGATAATTTTTGCCATGCTTCGGTACTCATGTCCAGAACCCATTCATCTTCATGCTTGTACCGGCACTTCTCCCAAATTTGAATAGGCAACCCGTATGTCAATTCTTTCCATACATAATACTGCTCCAGTGCAGGAGAGCTTTCTTCATTTTCCAATCGTCTGGTTTCGAGCTTTTTCCAGGTGGGCTCAATGGGCTGTCCTTCAGGGTTTACATGGATTATATAAGGAGGGCACAAGTCTGCATATACTTTGAGCCAGCATTCCTTGAGCTTAGGCAGAATCTCTTCATCGGCTTGTGGCGACCAGGTATAAGCTTGCTCCCAGCATTGGATAGCCTCACGGTATGCCGCAATCGCTTGCTTTTTGGAATCAACATTCAAACTCTCTTGCGCTTGTTGAGCAAGCTGAGCAGCTTCTGCTTGCTGCTTTTGGGCCTTGTTTTTCCACATTGTAAAATTTTGCTGGATCCATTCCAAATAAAATTTCGCCAAATCATCTCGAAAGGCCGCTATTGTTTCATATCGTTTGTCTTTGTCTTTTTGCAAAGCTTTTTTGCAGATCTTGAGCAATCCATCGAGTGTCTTTAGTTCTGGCGTATATTGACTAGGGTCTTGATAGGAATTTTCTTTAATGGCCATCTCCATGCTATAAAGACTTGAGCTTTCATCTTTTGTATGTAAGTATGGGTGTTGTCCAAAGGTCAATGCCTGATACAGCATCACCCCAACTGCCCAAATATCCACCCGTAGGTCATGAGCATTTCCATCAAGCTGCTCAGGCGACATGTACAAAATAGTACCTTGAACAGCTCCCATAGTCCCATATTGTCTTGCTGGGTTATACGCCAGACCCAAATCAACGATAACAGGGCTAATCTTACCCGTGCTGCGCATGATGATGTTCTGAGGCTTTATATCTCGATGCACGATACTTTTTTTATGCAAAGCATCAATTGCATCTGCAATTTGCTGAAAACATTGAACGATTTCCCCAAGTTTAGGTTTTCGGAAGAGCCAGTCTCCTAAAGATGGTCCTTCAAGATATTCCATCGCATACCATATTTCTGGCCCATTTTCTTCTGAATCCTCCATTTGCACGAGGTTGGGATGCTTGAGATCGCGCAATGCTGCAATTTCTTTTCGAAATTTATCCTGGCTTCCGGAATTGGATTTGCTAACCTTGATAGCAACAAAATGTTCGGTATTTACCTTTGCCTTATACACGATTCCAAATCCACCTTCGCCAATCACATCCACAATTGTATATTTCTGATGCAAAAGATTTCCTTTTTCTAGCATGATGGGTTCCTTTTGACATATCCATGGTTCATGATACTCAATCCAATAGAATGTAAGCTGATCCTTAATCTAAACGATCTTTGTTGATTTGTCAAGTTTTTTTCTTGACAAAGTATGCAAAGATCACTAACATCATAAGATGATACAGTAAAACTTCTGATGATAACGTTTTTGGAAACAACTCAAGAAAATATTGCTTACTTTTGCCAATTGCAGGAGACCTGTCGGTTACTTTCTAACCAGGCAACAGAACAAAGGAAGTGAGTTGTCTTGAGATGTTTTCTTAGGTTTTGTAAATCGTTCTTAACTGACATAGTGCTCCCAAAATCCATTAGAATCAGTAACGCTTGCTTTCTATTTGGAGAAAATTGCTATGGTTATTGAGTCCATTCAAACCCAAGATAGCAGATATATTTTTCTACGAAATTTAACCGGCGGTGGGCAAGGTAGAATTGCTCTTTACGAAAATGCAGAAACCCATCAAACAGTGGCCATTAAATTTCCAATCTTAGCAGATAGCCTGTATACAGCGAGATTTCTTCGAGAAATCAAGGTCATGGAGAGGATTCAACACCCCAATTTGGTAAAATACATTGATTTTTGTCCAGACCCCATGGCCCTGATCATGGAATATATCCCTGGCGAAACGCTTGAAAGTCGTCTGAGAAGCCAGCAGCCTACATTCACCTGGTCAGATGCTATTCACATTTTGAAACAGCTTGCATCTGGATTAGCGTTGCTTCATGAGCAGAGCATCATCCATCGAGACATCAAACCAGCTAACATCATCCTGAAGCCAAATAATATTCCTATTTTGGTGGATTTTGGTATTGTAGCTACAACCACCATACTGACACCGCCAGGAAATATAGTCGGTACATTAGCGTATGTTGCACCTGAAGCCTATTCATTTATAGAAAACGATCCTACCTTACAAGCTGATCCTAGCTTACAAGCCGAAGTGCCCATCCGATATAATCGCCAACTGGATATTTTTTCCTTGGGAATTGTATTTTATGAAATGCTCACGGGCAAGTATCCATTTTCCTCTTTGCTCAACCATTTGAAGGCTGAGTATGTTCGGGCAAGCCAGGTTGTGCCCAATTTGCCTCAAGGATTGGATGATGTGCTGAAGAAAATGTTGGCGACTCAACCAGAATACCGCTATTTCAATTTGAACCTGCTCCAGGCAGACTTAGCTGAACTTTTAGCAACAGCCAGCCCAAAGGATATCTCCGGTTCAGATCCCTTGAGTGAATTCATCAAACGATTAGGAGATTGCCAAGATAGTAATTTAGAGGAAATTTGGCCTAGAGAAGAACTATGCTTGCCTGTTTCGTCGGACTTCATTTCTTTGTATAATGCTGTCAAAAATGATATGCCAAATTTCAAAGGATTGCGCAAACAACGTGCACAAAAAGCATTGTTAAGCTATTGCCTGCGCTATGGAGATTGGAAACAAGCCAGTGAATGGGTCAAGGCCTTGAATGATGGAAAGCTATCTCTCCATAGCCAATACCTAACCTTGGTTGGCCAAAGGCTTGAAATGAAAGCCAGAGTTTCTTCAAAATGGTATGATCAAGCCCAACAAAAAATCAGGCAAATCCTATGGTCCCCGAATTCTGAATCAAAAGCCAGATATTCCTGTGGAAAATGCAAAAGAAAATTTACCCCAAAAGACATTGAAGATGCCAAACTTCTTTTATTTCCAGACCGAGATAACCAGGGCCACGATAGATTATTGGCTTGTTGCTTAGATTGCCTCAATAGCTTTGATAAGTTCAACTTAGCCGGCTATGGACTGGTCAGGATCGGAAGACATTCTGATCCTTTGGGCGAATATGTTGTGGCAGTAGCTCCCAACCAACCACCATACTTTGTACACCGTCTGCCGAATATTGTCAAAATTTTGTCTTCTGGCTACAGAGATATACTCAAACGATATCGCAGAGGTATTGGCATTGCTTACCAATTGCGCAACGCACCGTGGGTCATTGGCACCAATAATCCTGATGTGCTCTCGAATGACGATTATCATTATTTTTGGATTGATTATCACCCATGCCGAAAACTTGCAGATTGTCTTGAAAAACTAGACGGAGAAAGTTTGCTCACTCGTGTATACCTGCTGGTTGAAATCCTGCGCAGCTTAGAATTATTGGAAACCATGCAGGCATTCCATCGAAATCTTTCCCCCCATACCATCAAGATTGACTATCAAGGCGAAGTTCGATTATCTGGCTTTTATTTATCCAAATGGGATCAAGAGACAACAGCAGACTATATCATCACCATGAGTCTGAATTCTTGTATTCGCATTGGGAATCCATTTTATATGGCACCTGAAGTATTTAAGAACATTGGAGCAGGAACCCATGCCAGCGATATGTGGTCTTTTGGAGCAATTGCCTATTATATTTTAACAGGCAAACACTTGGTTTCTGGCGATATAGAAACTGCTTGGCAACGCGGCAATCAGAACCTAACATATCCAAGTCTTTCAGCAATCTTTGGCCCCATAGATGCAACCAATATACCTTTGCTCAATATGCTTTCCGATTTGATCACCCGATGCCTCAAAGCCAATCCCAAGGACCGGCCTAGTGCAAGCCAAGCCCTGATCCGCCTATTGCCTGTGATCCAGGCATGCTATGAAGCTCAGTAAGATTCTTTCGCATCATGTTCTTCAAGACATAACAATTTGGGCTGGAGCTAAATCAGCCCAAAGGCGTTTTTCAAACACATACGTGCTCAATCAGCACATAATGATCTAGGAAAAAAAATGCCTCAACGATTGCCAATTCAAATACATGAGATGCCTGTATTGCTGCAAGGCCAACATGGGCAATACACTTTGCTCAAAGAAGACAACCGTGATATACCATCTGGTGGTATGGGTGTGCTTTACAAAGCCCGCAAATTAAAAAAACATACAATCCCTTGCAGTGATGAGATACGCGCCATCTTCTCCCAAAATCCAGATTTTGTGGATATCCCCAATCCATTGAAAAACTTGTTGCAGCAAAATGGATTCACTTTTTCATCAACATCACAGTTCAATACCAAGCAGCCCAATGCACTGTGGGCTATTAGGCTGCCTTCTCCTCAACACACAATTGCTTGCTTACTTCAATTGCACGATCAAGAGCTGATGGTCTATACTGTGGATCAAGAAAAAATTTGGATGCTCAAAACCTTATGGCAGATCACCGAAGCCTTTGTTCAAGCTGATTGGAAAAAAGCCCGCGACCAGTTTGAGAATGAAATTGGCACATTGAAGAAGCTCGATGGAGCACCAGGGATCATTCAAGTTCAAGACAACGGGAAGTATGAGCAGCCTCAAGATCATGTTACTTCTTCCCAGTTTCCTTGGTATGTGATGGAATATTTGGAAGGCCCAAATTTGCTCACAGCCCTCCAATCATTACCTATGCGGCAAAAAATCAATCTCTTGGGAGATGTGGTACAAAGTTTGGCCCAAGCCCATCAAAAAGGCATTACCCACTGTGATCTGAAGCCAGCGAATATTCTCATGCACAAAGGCAAGCCTGTGATCCTGGATTTTGGAATCAGCCAGATCATGAAAGATGCATGGAGCAGCATCAGCATCCACGTTACCCATCAACAAGGCACTCCGCGCTATATGGCACCTGAACAATTGAAAGGAAAAGGAAATTCATACCAGCAAGATGTATGGTCTATGGGAGTTTTAATTTACGAATGTATTACTGGAAAACATCCTTCAGGTGTACAGCCCAATGATACCGTACTGACAACAGGCCATAAGATTGTGGACAACGCAGTGATAGATGTTCGTGAAATTTGGCAGGAATCCAATGGCGAGGACCAACTTTTCGAGCTTATGGCCAAAATTTGCATGAAAGCTTTAGCCAAAAACGTCCAGGAACGCTATCCAAATGCCATAGACATGGCACACGATTTTGGAAATTTGGACACAGAACATCTGCAAATATTGCATGGCATTATCGTAAAATTGCACCAACTCGCAACCGAATTTCCCAACATAGCCCAAATTTATCAGCGCTGGATATTGCAACAAGCAATTCAATTTGTCTGGGAAACATACAAAGTAACCCACAACCATGGACAAGTGAAAGACCTGCTGATCGAAATCTATACAACATGGTATCAGCACCCCATTATGTTGGATTGGATTCCATGGGAGATTCCTGAAAATGCTCAGCGTACTTTCAAAACAATTGAGGCCATGAAAAAAATAGCTCATCAATTAGCCCAGCAAAGCCAGGTCTGGCCAAAAGAAATTGCCCAAATTTATGAATTGCGCTGCGAAACTCCGCCATTTATCCTATGTGACCCACCAGTTGGCCAGAATTTACACAACCGGCTCCAAACAATCCGCCAAAGCCAAGACCGCGATTACCTCACTTGGGCAGAAATCGTATCCTTCCTGGATTTTTGGAAAACAATCACAGACTTTATCCTCAAGCATCAATTGCCACAAAATGGATTTTTGGTGTGCAATATTTTTTGCAACGTGCAAAAACTCAATGCCCACGAAGACCAAATCACCCAGTGGATGCTCTGGGGCCTAGGATGGCGCGGTGATCCCCCAAAATCGCCTTCTGCTGCTCTCTATGAAGTCTTGGGATACTGCCTTGGCTCCCACTGGGATGACCTCTGCGACTCCCTCGAACCAGAGCAAGACATAGCAGAACACAACTGCATGGACTTGCTCCCTCAAATCCGCACCCTTGCCCAACGCAAAGCAGAATCCGAAGCAAAACGCAGGGGAAAACCAAAACCATAGCCGCCAATCCACTGCTGGCAAATGTAGCTTTTTTGATTTGCTGGCAAATATAGCTTTTTTGATTTATTCCGTGAAATATGCTAGGTCTTTTTGCAATGATCGTCGCTTGTATTCGAACGTAGGGCGACCAGCCGGCTACTTTGAGCGATGACTTCATCAGCCATTTTCAAATTTGCCTCAAGCAAAGTTTTTAGATTTTGTATACATTCATTTGTCCTCATGCTCAAAGTTTGATTTCATAAAGGTCGTAGCAATTTTTGACTTAAGTTTGTCCTTATGCGATTTAAAAGTTTTTGGTCCATCCCGAATAAATCCGCAGTGCCTTTTGCACTCAAAACAAATGTCTTTGTACTCTTTTTATGCAACGTCTCCTTCGAGCTCCCACAAGAACGAAGCCCTAACTCCGTTGGCTGGCTTCGTTCTTGGCTTTGTCGTTCTTCATTTGTTTGAATTTTGAAAGGCAGGATGAATAAGGATGAAGCCTAAAACTCATGGCTTACCTGCCACAACCCGAAAACCCAGATCGGGGTAAACAATGTAGGGGCCGAACTTGTCACGAGAAGCAGAACGCAGCCACCAAGCACTAGTGCGCCACGAACCGCCACGATAGACCCGAAAGATACCACTACTAGGCCCAGTAGGATCCGTCACACTTTTACTAGGGTAGCTGTCATTATACCAGTCATAACACCACTCCCACACATTGCCTCCCATGTCATACAATCCATACTGATTGGGTTGTTTTTGGGCTACGGGGTGGGTCTCGCTGTTGGAATTTTCATTGTACCATCCGTAATTTCTCAAGCTACTGCTGTCATTGCCAAAGTAATATGCGGTTTCATTTCCTGCTCTACATGCGAATTCCCATTGCGCTTCTGTGGGCAAAGCCAATCCTGTTTTTTCGCAAAAGGATATACAATCTTGCCAG
>JAKLHB010000339.1 GCA_022710345.1 Planctomycetota bacterium | reverse complement strand
TGCAAGTCATATACACTTTCTCTAAGGCCTGAAAATCTTTGGCTTTTTGGGTCTGGCTTTGCAGATTCTGATGCAGACATGACCCCGGTCTATGAAAAAGTAGTGGATTGGCAATCTGGTAAACCGCAATTTGAAGACCGAAAAATCTTGATTCCAGCCAGCTCTGTCAAAGGTGCCATTGCTCATCGAGTCGCGTTTCATTACAACCGAATCAAAGGAATTTTCGCAGACAAAATTAGTCCGGAAGAAATCGAAGCCAATGTGGCTGAATCCAATCATGCGGTCAAGACTTTGTTTGGGACTGCCAAAGATTCTAAAACAAAAGCTGGCCGAATTGGCAGGGTAATCCTCTCTGATGTTTTCCTGGACGATAAAAAGCAAATCAAAATCCTCAACCATGTTTCCATAGATCGCTTTACAGGCGGCGGTCTCGAAGGCGCACTTTTCAATGAAAAAGTGCTATCGCAGCAAGCATCCTTTTCGTTGGAATTTTTGGTCATGCAAGATGCTTTAGAAGATAAAGATATCAAAGAAGCATGGGAAGCCACGCTCCAGGATATTTGTGAGGGAAATCTTCCACTTGGAGGTGGAGTGATGCGCGGGCACGGAGTATTCACAGGCACTTGGGAACCAAAAGGAGATCAAAGATGACCCAACCAAGCCATACCCAGACTTATAAAACCCGACAAGAACTCAAAGAATTTTGGAATAGCTTAGCACAAAAGCAATTCGTTGGATACATTGTGGTGTCTGACCGTCCTCTTCAGCATATCCTGGTGCAGCCAGATGCCCTTCCATCCTGGGAAGCGATACATGGCGCAGGACAGTTTGAACCTGGCTTTATTGTTGAAGCAGCTCTTTATGAAAAAGATGCTCACAGCATCATGATCCGACAGGCAGACAATGTATGGGCGATTTCTGAAGTGAAATGGAATGGATCGCCTTTTCAAATGCAGCAAGATTTCATTTGCCACGAATACCTGCTTTCTGGCAAGGGATCTGAGAAAAAAGCTTTTTTCCAAGAAGCATGGCTTCCTGAAAAGGACCCACTTTGCCAGAATTTCGAAGTTTTGAAGCCAGCATGGATTGCGTTTGTAGGGTTTGAAAAACAAGGAGAAAACAAATGAGTCCTATGAATCAAGGACATAGCGGTGGTCAAAGTTATCATCGGGATAGAGGAGGGAGCGAATCCCTTTCGCCTATTCCCTCGCCCTATAACTTTGTTCCTCTTTCCAACTTTGTTTATTTCCCAACATGGGCTGATCAGGTTTCTCAGGATGTCCCTTTTTCCGATGGAATCTGCGGATCATTGGAAATTGAAGTCACCGCCAAAACACCCATCTACATCCGAAATGGCGGAAATTTTGACGAAGATACCAAAAAACGAAACCAAGATCCAAACTACCAGGATTTTTTTAGCATTCTGGACCATAGATATACTATTCCTGGGACTTCTTTCAAAGGCATGCTCCGCAATATCGTGGAAATCATATCCTTTTCTAAAATACGGGTGGATGATAATCGCTATTCGATCAGAGACTTATACTTTAAAAAGTATACCGGAGAAATCACTGAGCAAACAAGAAGCGGCTATCGTTCTAAAGCCCTTGCAGGATGGCTCCAATTGGAAGGTGAAGATTGGGTTTTGATTCCCTGTGAATACGGACGGGTGGAGCAGTCCGAATTGGAAAACTATCGTGACATACACATTGGAATTCGCCGTGAGAGTGCGAAAGATAAATACAGAGCATGGGGTGAAGACAATCTTCAAATTAAGTTTGATATAGATACCGAAGAAAAACCATATTCTCATAGTTGTGGTAACTTATTATATCGCAAAGCAACCAACATAGGAAGTGGACGTACATCCGGAACTTTGGTTTTTACCGGGCAGCCTATGCCTAGAGGAAGGCCCAGAACAAAGCATCTAGAATTCATCTTTTTCGACCCATCAAGAGAAAGAATCCCTGTCAATCATCTTCAGAAAGATTTTGAGTTTATCCATTCGGATCCCAAAGACAAGAATAAACCCAATGAAGAATGGGGCTATTGGAAGCCTCAATTGCAAGCTGGTGGACAAGTGCCTGTCTTCTATCTGGAAAAACCCGATGGCAGCGTTGCTTCAATGGGCCTTGCCATGATGTATCGGCTTCCTTATCAATATAGCATAGCAGAAGCGGTTGAGCATACTTCCCCAAAACATCGAGATAGCACAAGACATGATCTTGCGGAACTGATGTTCGGATATGTGAGCGAACATGGCAAAACAACATCAGCCTTGCGAGGTCGTGTTCAAGTCGGGCATCTTCAGATGGTACAGACCCCGGGTATAGATAGCAAAACATTAAGCGAAAGCCTCGTGACCACGGTTTTAGGCGGGCCTAAGCCTACCTATTACCCCAATTACATAGAGCAGAAAATTAATACGCAAGGGAATATAACGACCAACGAATACACAACTTTTATGGACAGCGACTGCCGAATTCGGGGTTGGAAACGATATGCTGTGCGCAAAGATGGCGAAAGCCCTAATCCCTCTGAACCGCCTACAGTAAAGGATAAAGAAAACCTTGATGTTGCAACCACATTTCGGCCACTCAAAGCAGGCACCCAATTCCGCGGCAAGATTCGGGTTCATAACCTACGGCCGATTGAGCTTGGTGCTCTAATTTGGGCTTTAACCTGGGGTGGCAACCCCTCTCTGCGGCATATTGTAGGCATGGCAAAACCTTATGGCTATGGAGCGATTCAGGTCACAATCATCGGCAGTAGCCTGAAAAATGCTAGCAGCCAAACAGTGGATATTGCCAGAATTACCAGAACAATGACAGAATTTGAACAGGCGATGGAACATGAGAACCATGACTGGAAAAAATCAGACCAAATTCGTGAACTGCAAGCCATGGCTAATCCAAATTCCAATCCGCCGATGGATAATACGGAATATCCTAGCTTAAGAAAAAACAAATTTGTAGAATACAAAAAAGGCAAAAAAGCCTTGCGTCCTTATTCAGGCATTCCAGCTTCTTCAGGGCCAGGCATTCCAGCTTCTTCAGGGCCTGCATTTTCAAGCTCCGCTAGCCAGACTCATCATGTCAATGGTGAGCAGGTAAAATGCGTAGCCTTAGAAGAGAAAACCAAAAAAGGCGGATGGAAGTTCCAAATTCAAGGAGAAGGGCCAGATGGTAACGGGTCTCTTCATCCAAGCGCCAATATCCCTCCAGATATCGCAGTTGGAAAAGTATACCCTATGATCATCTTCTCTGCTCGCTCCGGTAGCCATATTTTTAAATGGCCCGATACTTCCCATTAACCAACCTTAGTCCCAAAGCTTGCTCAAAGGCATGTAAGGCAACTTACATGCCTTTGAGCTTGAGAAAAAAGATTTTTTAGCTTTTTGGCAGTTGTCAACTTTGATTTATGTATGTTGGTGGATTTGCCAGACTAAAAGAATGATATATAAACCTACTAAGCTGATTGCAATGCTATACCTTATATACAGAGCAGAAGCAGTTATATTTTGCAAATCTATTGCATGAATCAATGGAGCAGATTGGAATGACGTATCTTGTGTTTTTTCAACTAAAAGAGATCCAGCTTGTTCTTGATTTGCCTGGACATAATGCGTTGCCCAAGCAAGCGAATGGAGGAAAGCTAGCAAAAGCTCAGGCTCGTACTTTGGATCACTTGGAATAACACCAAATTTGCTGAGGTTGATCATGAAGGCTACCCAAGGATTGCCATGATCTTCGCCTAATAAGATCATGGGATAACTGACATCCAACCAGTGGGCATCTTTTTTCTGTTTTCCAGCAGCCATCACTTCTAGGGAAGCATGAGGCATAGTATATTGCATCTCAACAGGTAACATACTCCAGGAAAATAGCGTAGGTCGGCCTAGATGGCTAAAGGTGACTCGCATGATTTGGTCAGATGCATCCGTTTTTTTGATCATTTCTTCTAATTGCTGGATTCCACGTTGCGCTGTTATTTTGGTTTTCGCAATCACTAAAAACTGCTTTTGAGATTCCATTGCCCAAGCATTGCATGGTTGCGGAGTGGATTGAGAAAAAATAAATTGTGGCAATGGAATCCCCCAATTTTGCAATTCTTGAGTAAATGCTTTCAAAAACAATGGATTGGTTTGCCATTTTTCTAAAAAATCGCTGAATTTTGTTTGAATACTTTGGCTGCTTTCTTGTAGTTCCCAGCCTAACTTTAATTTATTTGGTTGCTTGCGCAAATCCTTCACCACAATCTTGGCTTTCTTATCTTTATCTGTTAAGAAAAGCTGCTGCTCGGGTTCAATATTTATATCTATCTCTCTAAAGATGACCATTTGCAGAAAGTTATGTTTTTCAAGTTGACTAGCTTCATATTTTTGAAGCTGAAGCAAAAATGCAATTGGAGGCTGCTTCTCCATCCATCGCAAGATTTCAAAAGTGCATCGTTCTGGATGATCTGAAGCTAAACCTTTGAGCAAAATAGAAAATTGCAGGCGAGCTTGATTCAACGGAGCATTTTCTATACTTCGTAATGTTGCAGTAAAAAAACGGTCAATATATAGCCCATCATTCACTGTGAGAGAATCGCAAACAATAGGAATTTGTTTGCTTAAAATTTTTGCTGCCAGCGGCCATCCTTTATCTTTTTTAGCTTCGCCACTCGCTATGCGCACTTCAACGACATTATGAGCACGAATGGCTAAGTAAACCAAAGAAATTTCTACGCTTTCAATCAGCCATGTTGGAAGGTCATGTACTTGAGAAAAAGAAGGGTATTGCCCTGGCTTGGTCGCTTCCCATTCCCAACCATGTTGGGCGATGTATTGCAGCACGATTTCTCTTGCCCATGCTCGTTCTTGGATTGAACCATCCACCCATTTTTTGCTTTTATTCGCCAATGTATTTAAAATTTTATCCACCATAGGTCCTAAATTCATCATTGTCGTGTTTTTGAGTGGTTTGGTCAGGCTAGGGGCTGCATGATGCGCTGGCCGTGCTCGACTGTGCAAAACAAGTGTGAGCGGGGAACGAATCGGTGCAATCATTTCTACCATTGCTGCAATAATGCCTATGACCAATATTGGAATGGCTAAATTTTCTGACCAACGGCGCAAGCTTGATTTTTGGGTATTTTGGCGTTCTTTGGGCGTGAGAGGGCCAGGTAGAATTGTAAGCCAATGTCCAAT
>JAKLHB010000338.1 GCA_022710345.1 Planctomycetota bacterium | reverse complement strand
CAAAACACTTGCATTTCGAAATTTTGATCTCATGCACGTGCCATCCTATTTTTGGCTGGTTACGGAAACGTCTGATGATTATAACGTTTTTTGGGAAAACTGAGCTATTGGATCCCAAAAATTCGTTATATTGAGCTTTTTTATATCCAAGCTGGCAACTTCAAAATGTTTGTCAACCCGTTTAGTAAAACAGAGGCCGCACTTCCTCTGCCTCAAAGCTGTCAAGGATAGATTATTGTATAACATCTTTGCTATGAAACATTACGAAAATAACTATCCTTGACATTGCCAGGCTGGAGTTTCCGTGCGGAATTTTTATGAATCAGCTTGCAACTGTTGGGCTAGAGAATTTAGCATTCAATTCTACATCCACCTATCGAGTGTTTAAAGAACTTGCTCGAGGTGGCATGGGCATTATTTTTGTAGCACAAAAAGATACAGGCGGGGTATTGGATGAAGTTGTTGTAAAAACTCTTCGCGTCATCAATGTTGAAGAAGAAGAAAAGCTCAAGCAAGAAGCCAACATTGCGACTATGCTGCGCCATGAAAATATTGTCAAAACTTATGGTTTAGAAATGGTGCGCATGTCACGGCTTCCCGATGAATTTTGCAAGCTCATCCAGCAAGAATCTAGCGCAGAAGATGAAAAAAAGCTTTCGCTTTTTGCCAGGATCGCAGGCTTAAAAACAAGAAAGCTCTCGGAAAAGATGATGATGATGATGGTGATGGATTATGTCAAAGGGACTGATTTATATACCCTCATGATGCGTCACCTCAAAAATAATCTTTTACTTCCAGTACCTTTGGCTGCATTCATGATCTGTAGGATTGCATGCGCACTTGCTTATGCTCATACTTACATTGTGCACAGGGATATTTCGCCAGAAAATATTTTAATCAGTGAACAAGGCGTTTGCAAATTAACAGATTTCGGCATAGCAGTCGTGGCTCATCAGCAGCCAGATTACTGGGCTGGCAAACTCATGTACATGGCTCCAGAACAAATTCGCAACGAAAAGATTGATGAACGTGCGGATATTTTTGCCCTTGGGGTGGTCGCATATCAAATTCTCACAGGCATACCGCTGCTTTATGCGTTGCCAAATTTGGAATTTGAAGAACAAGTGCGAATCATTTACAAGCAAATGGAAACTGATCTGGTTCCACCACATCTCGTCCGCACCGACATTCCACTAGAACTTTCCCGCATCATTTTTAAGATGCTTGCTTTGGCACCAGAATACCGATATCAACGAGCTGCATCTGTTGTGAATGACCTGGAAAAAGAATACTTATATGCAAAAGGCTTTGGCCCGACCAATAATAGCCTGGCATCATACATTGATATTTTTAACAGCAATTTCCAAGAATACAATGAAGATGAACTTCAACAACTTTCTTTTCTCAAAGATGAACATGGCAACTTATGCTTAAAACGGCCTTTGACCGTAGAAAGCTTTACCAGGACTGGCCAACGTCTTTTAGCCGATCGCAAAGGTTCTGCCATTGTCAATCAATTGCGCAAGATTCATAAAGAACAGAAAGAGCGCCAACCAAAAGCTATACAGATTACCAAAATTCCTGTTGTCAAAGTGAAATATTTAGACAATGTGATTGAATGCTTTGCCTTGTCTGATGGACAAGAAATCACAGTAGGTCGCAATCCTAAAAATGTGATTGTGCTCCCTGAACGCATTGTATCTAGCTTTCATGCTCGATTTTATATCTATAACGAAGTGCCTGTCATCGAAGATACGAACAGCAACAATGGTACACTTGTAAACGGTGAACGCATCACAAGAGTAAAACTTCAGGAAGGCGATAAAATTCAAATTGGTGCCACATTATTCTATTTCCTTTGGGAAAAAAGGCCCAATCCTTCAGAAAACATTATTTCTTTAAGCAGTTCTACTAGTTCATTGAACTTTGCAGACGTTAAAGATATTATGGCGCAGTTTTTTCCAACTGAAGAAAATTTAAGCAAATTAAATGAAATCACTGATGCATTCCTACAACAAACACCTATTGGACTCCGTAAACGAAATGTGATCATTCCGGCTATTTATGAAGCCGTGCGCATTTTTTCTGGTGAAATGGCCGAACATTCAATACAGTGTTGTATGCTACGCGGGAAAAAATATGTTTCCTTCCGATGCATTTCTCCAGAAAAATCCCAAGGGTATGAAAATTTTCTTGCTGCAGTGCATCGCCGAAGCAGCAGTGAAGCAAGCACAAAAGGCAGCTTAGAACCTCAAGAATTAGCTATCTCTTTGATTCTGAAAGTATTTGAACGTATCGAAATTATGCGTTTTTCTCGAGAAGTGTATATGACTAATTTCTTCTAATCCAGTTCCTTTGCCAATTTTTTAAACAAAATTTCTGTGCGGATTTTTTATGAAAATTCGTTGGTTGCAACCTTTGCTTTTAAATTTTATTCCTCGTATAGCCGCAGGCTTCTCTTGCGTGATGGGTCATACTACTGAGCTTACCATCATTGGCCCACCCAATGTATCCAACAAGCAACAATTTTTTTCTTGGCCACAAGGAGTCATCTATTGCTGCTGGCATAGCCGGTTCTTCTATTATAGTTTTTTCGGCCGAGGCCAACGTGTGATCACCATGATTAGCGCGAGTAAAGACGGGGAACTGATTGTCCGAACTATTGCACAAATGCGCCTCTATGCAGTGCGCGGATCGTCTTCTAAATTAGGCCATGAAGCACTTCATGAATTAGAAATTTTACTCCGTGAAAATAATAGAGTTTTGATGATTCCAGACGGCCCTCGTGGTCCCAATGAACATCTTAAACCAGGCGTGATTCGGCTGGCACAATTGACAGGACGACCGATTCTACCAATGACATTTAGTAGTACACACGGTATTTTCTTTTCCAGTTGGGATCGTTTTTTTCTACCATTGCCTGGTGGCAAAGGTGTGATGGTACTTGGTGAACCAGTTTATGTGCCTGCTACCTTGACCCAAGATGAATTTGAAGAGACTCGAATCCATGTAGAAAATGTGATGAAACGTATCCGATGTCAAGCAGATCAACTCTGCGGTCGCAATCCAGAAAAGGAAGCGATTCACATTGGAAGAAAAAGAAACAAAAGCAAAATCAATTAGGGAGATTTTCATGAGAAAGCTCTATTTCTTGATTTTCATATTGTCTTGTAGCATACTTGCTGCTCAAGAGATTGTTTCAGAATCGTGGTGCATGATTCCAAAAACAATTGGGAGTCCCCTCACTGTTGCGATTCACCCAAATAGCAATTTGTTAGCTTCTGCTTTGACAGACAATACCATACAATTGTATTCTTTGGAAGATGGAAAACCTTTAAGCACTTTGATTGGCCATGAGAAAGCCATTCGTGCCCTTGCATTCCATCCTGATGGAAAGACCCTTGCAAGTGGCGATCTGGATGGCGTGATTTTGCTTTGGGCGATTCCTACAGGCAAAGTTATCTTTAAGTTGGCCAAGCACACGCAGCCAATCCAGTATCTCTTATTTCATCCAGAAGGCAAATATTTAGCGAGCGCAGGAGCAGATCAAAAAATATTAGTGTGGCTGGTGGAGAATGGCAACTTGCTCTACCAATTAGAAGGCCACAAAGACGAAGTCACAGGCCTCATGTTCCACAGCGCTCGGAATCTTTTGGTCAGCACCAGCAGAGATAATACAATTCGCATTTGGAAATTATTTGACAAAGAAACATCTCCAACAACATTACCTCCAACACCCGAAAATTTAGCTAATCGAGCGAAATATTATCGCGAAAAAGGTGATTTAGCAAACGCGATCATAGATTATAAAGCTGCCATCCAAGTTGACCCGCAAAACAATATGCTACATTATGAACTAGCGTTAGCTTATGCTCTCAAGGCAAAACTCAGTTTAGAAGGCAGCCCTGCTTATGAAGAAGACCTAGCGGCAAGTTTGCAGGCATTGGAAAAAGCATTCAAAGCCGGATTCCAGAAATGGGATTTGTTAACCCAAGAAAGTAAATCATTACCTCTGATCAAAGAACCCCGATTTCAAAAGCTTTTGAATATCTACCACCCACCTATGCAAT
Organism: Planctomycetota bacterium; assembly: GCA_022710345.1. Lineage (GTDB taxonomy): Bacteria > Planctomycetota > Uabimicrobiia > Uabimicrobiales > JABWCH01 > JAKLHB01. The sequence goes on along the minus strand of JAKLHB010000338.1, from coordinate 1,128 downwards.
CCGCTGGCATAGGTTCCAAGCCAATTTCTTTTGATGTTGTAGAAGAAAAAGGTTCTTTGGTAGTGCCTGCTTATGAAATTTGGATCAATGACCAAAAAATCACACCGCAAACAGCATTTTTACCAAACACCGAGTATAAAATCGAAGTCAAATTTAAAGAATTCAAAACCGTCAAAAAACGAGCCTATTTAGATCAAACAAGAGACTATTTTGTGCTGATTCTCCCACTCTTACGATTACTCAAATACGAATTTTTCACACGTGAAAATGAAATGATTTTAGATGGAATCAAATATCCTTTCAAATTCTATGCAGATAAAGAAGAGATCGAAGAGCATTTATTGGAGTGCAATAAAAAAGGTATTTCATATTATTACACAACACGTATTGCCCCAGAATACAAAGAGCTCCGCGTAGAAGCTGGATATTTATATGCAGAAGCACCCTTGGCCACACTCAAAGGTGGCTTAATTCGTTTAGACAAATTAAGCATTCCACTTTTGATCAAACATTTAGAAGCACTCGCTAAGAAACATCCTCAAGGCTACCTTATTTCTTTAGTTGCACTCGAACAACTGCTTCAAAGCAGATATTGGAGCAGCAAAATTAAATATGCTCCTATGGATGACCTTGTGGAGCTGATCAACTTCATCGAAAATTTGCGGTTTGAACGCGACGAAGATCGAGCAAGAGTCCGCCTTCTCATGGATGCCCTTCTCGGCTTAATCGGCCGCAAAGGCGACGACTAAGAAGAAGGAGGATCATAAAGTTTTTCCGCGGGTATTGCCGCCAATTCCAGCAGACGCTGTCGAACGGGGTCTTGCCTGCAAAGCAACACCGCCAAGAACGCAATTTGCCTTTGGATGTTTTCTGGGGCGCTGCTGAATTGGCACACTCGTTTTTTTCTGAACTCATGGCCCCTAATTCCAACAGACGCAGGGAGAGGGGGAGCCGGCTTGCGCCGGCTTCGGCAAATGCCGTTCATGGCCCCTAATTCCAACAGACGCAGGGAGAGGGGGAGCCGGCTTGCGCCGGCTTCGGCAAATGCCGTTCATGGCCCCTAATTCCAACAGACGCAGGGAGAGGGGGAGCCGGCTTGCGCCGGCTTCGGCAAATGCCGTTCATGGC
>JAKLHB010000337.1 GCA_022710345.1 Planctomycetota bacterium | reverse complement strand
CAGGCAGAACGCAGCCTCCTGGCGGCAGAGCCCCACGAGCCGCCCCGGCGGACCCGGTAGGCACCACTAGTAGGCTCAGTAGGATTCGTCACACTACTACGAGAGCAGTCATCATACCAGTCATAACACCACTCCCACACATTACCGACCATGTCATACAATCCGTACGCATTGGGTTGTTTTTGGGCAACTGGGTGGGTCTGGCTGCTAGAATTATGATTATACCACGCATAATTCTCCAAGCTACTCTTATCATTGCCAAAGTAATACGCAGTTTGGGTTCCTGCCCTGCATGCAAATTCCCATTGCGCTTCTGTGGGTAGGGCTAGCCCGGTTTTTTCACAAAAGGCCATGCAGTCATCCCAGGAAACTTGCTCCACCGGTCGGTCGGTGCCTTTGAAATACGATGGGTTGCTGTCCATCACTGCTTGCCATACTGCCTGCGTTACTTCGGTCTTGCTGATGAGGTAGGGAGATAGCGTGACCTGATGCTGCACTTCATTGTCAGAACGATCTATTTCGGTCGTTGGGCTGCCCATCATGAATGTCCCTCCAGGGATCAGCACAAATTCCATCCCTGTCTGGTTGTGGCGGTATTCTTTCACCGTGTTTGTGACACCTCCGCATGTATACGTAACTGTGCGTAGATAGGTGAATGCCTCCTCCTCCCATACACAATAGCAATGCTCTTCTGGAGAAATCTGTTCGTTTTGGCATTCCCTGGTTTCTAGCTTTTGCCAGGTTTGCTCAGCCTTTTGACTTTTGTCTCTTAAATGGATGGCCATGTGATGGTATACCTTTGACCAACATTCTCTGAGCCGGGGCACAATTTCCTCTGCCTGGTTGGGCAACCAGATATAGGCTTTTTCCCAGTGTATGATGCTTTCTTGATATTTTCCAGCCTTCTGTAATACCTGCGCTTCTTGCTGGCATGTTTCAAAATTGCGTCTCTTCCATTCCAAAAGATCTGCACGCAATTCTGACATGCTTTGGTAACGTCTGGCTTTATCTTTTTCCAGAGCTTTGGCGCATATCTTGATTAAAACATGGGCTGGATCTATGTTTGCCAGCTCTGGGTCATACAACAAAGGATTTTGATATTCGGTTTCTACAATATCCTGCATAGTCGTAAAACTGGACTGAGGAGTATAGCCTTTGGGAAGATATGGATGCTGTCCGGATGTCAAGGCTTGATATAAGATTACTCCCAATGCCCACACATCTACCCTCAAATCATGGGACTCAGTAGCGTTTTGCATCTGCTCCGGGGACATATACAAGGGTGTGCCTTTCACGGTCGAAGATATGGTGCTTAGCAGCATCTTCGGGATATATGCTAAGCCTAGATCCAGGATCACAGGGCTGATCTTGTCTTTGTTGCGCATGATGATGTTTTGAGGTTTGATGTCTCTATGCACAATCCCCTGTTCATGTAAATACTGAATCGCGTCAGCCAGTTGCTGAAAACACTCCACGATTTTCCAAAGTTTTGGTTTTTGTCGCAGCCATGTTTCTAAACATAGACCTTCGAGATATTCCATGGCATACCACAAAGGCATTTTCGCACTTCCCTGTGGCTCCATGTCTTCAATCTTGACTATATTTTCATGTTTCAATGCTTGCAGTGCGTTCATTTCTTGACAAAATCTTTGGCGTGCATCTGCTGCCTCGGAGCCAGATTCCCATTGCATGAATTTCACAGCAACGTGATGCTCAGGATGGGCGATTTCATTTGCCAAATACACAGTACCACACCCACCTTGACCGATGAATTTAGATATCCTATATTTCTCATGCAGTTCTGTATTTAGTGGACAATAAAAACGATCTCCCATAATGATCCTCCTTGGATGTCATTTATGATAAACTATTTAATACTTTAAGTTTTTTTTCCTTCTTTGTCAATCCTTTTTTCTTGACAATTTAGCCTGGCTTTGATAAGCTAGGGACATATTGATATGCAAGCAGTAATTTTTATTGGGAGAAATACTTATGCCTGTCCCTCAAGACATTCAAATGGAAAATGCAAGATATAAATTTATCGAAAATCTGAGCAGTGGTGGCCAAGGAAGAATTGAGCTTTATGAAAATGTTGACACCAAGGAAAAAGTAGCGATCAAATTTCTCATAGAAGACAATGAAGACGCAAGAAAACGATTCCTTCGAGAATCTAAGATCATGTCCAAAATTCAACATCCCAATTTAGTGAGATACATTGATTCTTATCAAGGCAAAAATGATCAAGGCCGCGATATCATGTTCATTATCATGGCCTATGTGCCAGGTACCAGTCTTAAGGACTGGCTGGCCCTGCATGGCAAATTGGAATTGAGACAAGCGATTCGGATCATGCAGCAGCTTCTAGCCGGCCTGCAAGCGCTCCATGATCAAGGGATCATTCACAGGGATATCAAGCCTGCCAATATTATGCTGCAATATAAGAGCGATACGGAAGCGGCCTGTTTGCCTGAAGATACCATAGCCATCTTGGTGGATCTGGGAATCATTGGGTCCACCGATTTTCACACCCAAATCACTCAATCTGGTGACATGCTTGGCACGCGCAAATATTGGACGCGGGATTACTGGGAGCAGCCGCCTGCAGTTGATCTACGCAGGCCCAGCACTGATATTTTTTCACTTGGAATTACATTTTATGAAATGCTCACTCAGCATTATCCATTCGATGGTTCATTTCAGCATTATATACCGGCTGCCGGGGCTGTGCCATCAGCATTGGAGGATGTGCTGAAAAAAATGCTGGCTCCTCTGGCTGAGCGGTATCAAAAAGTCCAAGAAATTCAAGATGATTTAGTAAAAATCATGGCTGATTTAGAAAAGCCAATCATGGCTGATCCATTAGAGGAACTGCTGGACAAATTAGGCAATCTCGATGACAGTGATCTTCAAAAGATTTGGCCTGGAGAGGAACAATGCACGCTTGCGCCAAAAGGCCTCGTACCATTGTATGCCAGAGTGAGAAGTACCATGGGTTCTATGACCAGCACACGCCAGGACCAGGCTCGAAAAGCCTTATTGAGCTATTGCCTACGCTATGGAAATTGGGAACAAGCCAGTCAATATATAGATGAATTGAATGGAAAGCCAAACACACTGTATAGCAGATATTTAAAATTGGTTGGACAACGTATTTCAAATGGAACCATTGTGCCTTTACACTGGTACAATCAAGCCAGGAAAAAAATCAAAACTCTGGTGTGGGGCTCTGTTGGAAAAGAGCCTGCTTATTGCTGTGGGAAATGCAAAAGAAAGTTTGCATTAGCGCAAATCCAAAGCAATGAATTACTTTTGTTTCCTGACCGCGATAATCAACGTTTTGCTATGTGTTGCTTGCAATGCCTTTTGGACACCACCATCGAGAGTCCTGATGCCCTATTGGATGGCTATCGGCTTATCAAGATTCGAATAGGTACCAATGCGTTAGAACACGCTGATGTACTTGGGCAATATGTTGTGGCTGTGGCTCAAGGCAAACCTCCATATTTCATCCATATTGTGCCTAATATTCTCAAAACCTTAAAGCCAGAAACTCTTGAAAAAATTTTAGCGCGATATCACCGGGGCCTTCAGCTTGCCTATCAATTGAGAAAGGCTCCATGGGTCATTGGAACGAGCAAACCCAATGAATCCTCGGATGACGACAACCATTATTTCTGGATTGATTATCATGCATGTCAAAAACTTTCCGATTATAAAGACAAGCTTTCCAAGCTAGATTTATTAATGTCTTCGTATGTCTTGCTTGAAATTCTACGTAGTTTAGAATTGTTGGAATCCATGCAGGCATTTCATCGCAATCTTTCTCCCCACCAAATCAAGATTGACTATCAAGGCGGAATCAGGCTGTCTGGATTTTATTTAGCTAAATGGGATGCAGATACAAATGATTCAGATGATTATATTGATACACTCACACTCAGCATGCCGTCTGGCATAATCATTGGGAATCCATATTATATGGCCCCTGAGCTAATCCAAAGTCTTGGGCAAGGCACTCATCGGAGCGATATGTGGTCATTTGGAGCCATTGCTTACCTGTTGATCACAGGCAAACCATTGTTCTCTGTAGATATTCACCAAATTCGAACAGAACGCAAGCAAACCCTTCATGAGGAATTGAAATACACCTCCATAAAGGAAAAATTTCCATCCGCAGGCCAAACTATGGTCCCATTACTCAATACGATTTCAGATTTAGTGGATCAGTGTTTAAAAAAAGACCCAAGCCAAAGGCCTAGTGCAAGCCAAAGTTTGGGCAAACTTTTGCCAGCAGTCCAACAATGTTATGAAGCACAATGCCAAAAAAAAGATCAAGCTAGGAAATAAACATGGGGCAGCAACCACCCTTCATTCATGACATGCCTGTGATGTTGCATGGGGCAAAAAATAAATATCTTGTGGCTGTGGAAGATAATCAGAGGCTGCCAAGCAGTGGCATGGCTGCGTTATACAAAGCACGTAAATTGAAACAATGCTTTGCGTTGGATGCAGATGAAAAACTGCAGGAATCTTTAAAGCTCACGGTAGATTTTGGGCCATTGTCTATTCAAATTCAGGAGATGTTGGCCCAACGTGATCTTGTTTTGCCTGAAACAGCCCAGATCAGAAAAGAGCATGATTTTTTGTGGAGCATTTTGCTGACAAAAACCACCATCAACTTTTTACTTCAATTGCAAGATCATCAACTCATTGTGTATGAAGTAGATCAAAGCCAAATTGGGATGCTCAAGACCTTGCTAAAGATCACTGATGAAGATGCTCAACGTAAATTGAAACAATGCTTTGCGTTGGATATAGATGAAAAACTGCAGGAATCTTTAAAGCTCCCGGTAGATTTTGGGCCATTGTCTATTCAAATTCAGGATATGTTGGCCCAACATGATCTTGTTTTGCCTGAAACAGCCCAGATCAAAAAAGAGCATGATTTTTTGTGGAGCATTTTGCTGACAAAAACCACCATCAACTTTTTACTTCAATTGCAAGATCATCAACTCATTGTGTATGAAGTAGATCAAAGCCAAATTGGGATGCTCAAGACCTTGCTAAAGATCACTGATGAAGATGCTCAACGTAAATTGAAACAATGCTTTGCGTTGGATATAGATGAAAAACTGCAGGAATCTTTAAAGCTCACGGTAGATTTTGGGCCATTGTCTATTCAAATTCAGGAGATGTTGG
>JAKLHB010000336.1 GCA_022710345.1 Planctomycetota bacterium | reverse complement strand
TAGGCGAAGGCACACAAGAACAAAAATCCATCTTAAGTGATCCATCGTATGTAAAACCAGGCCGTGCTAAAATCGTGATTCAAAAGCAAGGCTATGCTCCTATTTCTGAAGATATTCTCATTGATCCAGATGAAGACCCTTATGTTCTTCATTATCAAATGACACCTCAATAGCCCTAGTTGCTAAAGTACGCTGCCGGTTTTCCGGCAGCATATTAACAAGATTTTTATTATACTTGACCCGCATCCTGCGGGTTTTTCTTTCCAAAGTAGTATTTCTAAGGGGCAGAAGCATCTGCCAATGTTTTATGAACACAAAAAATCATCGCGGGAAATTTATTGTATTTGAAGGGTTAGATGGGTCGGGCATTACAACTCAAGCACAAATACTTTATCAATATCTCAAAAAAGAAAACTTGCCGGTAATCAGCACAAGTGAACCGACTCAAGGGCCTATGGGGCTTTTGCTTAGGCTAGCCCTTTCCCATCGGCTTTCTCTATCAGCAAGAACTCCAGAAACAGAATACCTAGCCACTAGCTCTATTGCATTATTATTTGCAGCAGATCGTCTAGACCATATGCAGCATATTCTGTTACCACGACTAGGCGAAGGCATGACTGTGATTTGCGAGCGTTACTATCTTTCTTCTTATGCCTACCAGATGGGGCAAGATTACAAAAATTTAGAATGGCTTAAAATAATCAATTCTAAATGTATACCGCCTGATTTAATCATTTACCTGAATACCAACACAGCTCTTTGCGAAAAACGCCGCATAAAACGTGGAACCAATCAAGAGCTGTATGAAAAAACAGAATTACTCAGGCTGGTAGCTAGAAATTATGACTATGCAATTGCACAACTTCGCAATGAGATAGCCATTGAGATTGTAGATGGTAGTCCTTCTGAAGAAATTGTTTTTGCGCAGATTCTCAAGGTGATACGTCAGCATTTCCCAGAAATGCTTCCATACGAACTTGCAAGCGACACACAAGAATGCTTAGAATCTGAAAAGCATAAATCCTAGTTTTGACAAATGCCCTAACTTGGGCATATCAACGGAGAAACTATGCCAAGAAAAAAAGTTACTCCAATCCCATCTGATCAGGCGGCAACGATGCCTGTTGCTCCAGTCGAGCCTGTGCATACGATGCCTGCTGCTCCGATGATGCCACCCCAAAATATATTGCCCAATCCAAGCCAACCTTTTGCCCCAGGAGTCATGGGACATGGAATGAATCCGCAGCAACCTATGATGCCCAATATGCCAATGTTGGGAAACATGCAACCAGGCATGATGCCTGCTGCAACACCAGGAATGATGCCTGGTGTCCCGACTCACATGGCGCAAGCAGCACCTTATCCTATGAATTTAGTGACGCAGATGCAAATGCAAATGATGCAGATGATGCAAATGATGCAGAATCAAATTGGCTTACCTGGTATGGATTCTGCAGCACAGCCATTTAGACAGCCTGAACTCAGTGAAGAGGTTGATCCTGGCTTAGATGCAGACATCATTCGCCCTCAGCACTTACGAAGCGTGATCAAGCAACAACAAGCACTACCAGTTCAAGAGGTTTTGGACTGTTTATGCCTTACAGAAGACAGCAAATATGCATTAGGCGGAATTCCAAAAGGATGCACCATAGCATTCATCGGCCCTCCAGGCAAGGGCAAGACAAGAACAGCAATAGCAGCGTTATGCAAAGCTGCGTACGATGGGGTTCGATGTGCATTTGTTGTTGCAGAAGAAGGGTTCCTGGACGAACGGAATTCAGGAAGAGATGACCTTTGTAGCAGGCTTACAAAAATTGGGATGAAGGTGCTTGGCATTACAGAAGCCCAATTTCAAAAAAAAGTAGCACCCAATATAGCCGTCATACAAAGCCAATACCATAAAGGCCATACCTGGGATAGCTTCGTCACTAGATATCGCTTTGTCATTGAAAAAGACGGGATCCAGCTTGTGATCATTGATTCTTTGAATACATTAGATCCAAGCAAAACAAGAACCGCAGACAACCTTTCTGCGCTGAAAACTTACAACCATGAAAAAGGCGTGACATGCCTTACCATTGGGCAAATCAAAGATACAGGGGTGCCTGTGGGTGGTGAAGCTTTGGTACATACAGCAGACGTTGTATTTTTCTTAGAAGAAATCGGCCTCCAGTCCAAGGAAATTGCAGAACAATGGGGAGCCAAGTACCGAGATAGAATCACAGTCATTCGTGCCCTGAAATCCGTCACAACTCCTGTTTTCCCAAACCCAATTCGTGTCATCAGCGATGAGTCCACAGGTGTGCTGAAAGTTCATCCTGAGCAGCCAGCGATGAACCGTCCACTCCCACCTTGTCCAACAGAACCGCCAAAAACGTAATCCGTATCTAATTTAATCCGCAGTTTTTCTACGATGGAATTTTTCACCAGGTCGTAGAATCTGCGGATTAAGTTTTATAGCTTGCTTTTGATATTATTCTATGCTATTATTAACGGCTAGCGGCTACAGAGCTTTCATCAAAGTCAGTAAGAGGAGAATTTTGAAGATGAACACAATTCCTGAGCATTTAATCCCCTTGCTCAAAGATTTATTTGAAGAATTACAGGATAAAATTCCTGCAAAGATGATGGAACAAGTTGCAGAACTAATAATTCGGAATTTTGAATATCAAGAAATAAGAGATAGCTCTTCGCATGGTTCACAGGAAGCTTTGACAGAAATTCAGACTGCGTTAGTCCCGTTACAAAAATGGGCTACTACAGAAGAAAGCCTATGGCAGAGCTGGGATGCTAAATTTGCTACTGAACAACAAACCCGGTTTAGCAATTTGATGAAAGAAATGCAACAAGTGCAATTGACTTTTTTGGGTTTAGAAGAGACTTTGACCCAAATCCAAGCACATGTTCAAGAAGCAAAAAATTGGCAACCTGTTGCTATAGAACAACAAAGAATCCAGGAATATTTGCGAGTCAATACGCCAAAGCTCATGCAAGCCCTGGATGATTTGCAGCAATCCAGCAAGCTCAATCATAATTTGTTCGAATCCTTAGAACAACAGAGTGCCCAACTCCGACCTATGTTGGCCAAAATCAATGAAGGAGTCCAAAGCCTAAGCCCCAACATGAGCAAGACGTTGGAATCCCTGCAGCAGTTAGGCCCCACATTGCATAAAACATGGGAAGCTTTGCAACAACAATTTGGACCGACATTGGCCAAAATCCTAGAATCCCTACAGCAATTAGGGCCGACATTGGCCAAAGGATGGGAAGCACTCCAGCAACAACTTCAGCAACAAAGCAAACAACTTCCCACTTTAATTCAGGACATGCATCAATCCTGGGAAAAATCACTGGCAAAGCTTATGCAAGAAGTAACCCAGGTCAGCAAATCTTTGAGCGCCATTAATTTTTTACCCCAATTAGAAGGAATATTCAAAGATAATCCTTTTATAAAATTGCATCACGAAATCACCACGATTAGCACACAATGGGCGAAATTCCAAGAATTGCAAGAGGCCTTGCTGAAAAAAGTTCAAGAAGATTTAGCACATCAATATAAAATGGCCTGCGAAAGCATTCAGATCACCACCCAACAAAAGATCAATGAAGAAATTAAGCAAATTCACCAATTTTTCGGAGCAAGCCAGTTTGAGGAAATCAAAGCAACGTTAGCCCAATTTCAAGAGATGATGCTGAACATTAAGAAAATCGCCCAACAACTCAATTCCTTACCTCAACAACTCCAGATCCCAGAAAATTTTGCAACCATAATCGAAAGCATCCCTGATACAATTAAAAAAGTCAGAGATTACCTGGAGCATTTTAGACACGATGTTACCTTAATCGCAGAGCATGATTTAGAATTACTAAAAGCAAGCCGCGAACAGACAACAGGATATGCCAAGTTTCAGACAACCATTTTGCCTGAAATTCAGTCCTTACAACAAAGCTGGCAAAAGTTAACCCTGAAATTAGAAAATTATTGGTCATCGAATCAAGAAACATTCACCAAAAATATGGCGGAATTGGCATCCGTCACCAGTCGCATCAAGCTTATCTTAGAAGATATTGCGCGGCAGCAGCAGGAGCAAAGCCACCAGCCCAAAATCATGGGTTCAGAAGCCAGCTCATTTGAAGCTAGAAGAGAATTATCTGGACAAATCCAAGATATCCGCAAAGAACTCGCAGCAGAGCTGAAAAAAGAACTGGCAAGCTTGATCCAAGAAATGCACAAAGAACCCAGTTCTTTGACATCGGAAATACGTACCGTGATCATCCAAGAAATGCGCAAAGAAGCCACTCAGATTGCCCAAGAGATTCGGAAAGAATTGATCACAGGAATCAACCATGCCCTAAGCGAATTTAGCAAAACAGTACTCACTGAACTCAATAGATTAATTGGCTCCCAACTCGAGCCAATTAAAGAAGATATGATCGCCTTAGAAAAACACATCTTGGACAAGATCCACTCCATGGACCAAATTTTGCAGACCAGAATGCAAAATTTGGAACAGACTTTGCAAACCAGAATGCAATCCATAGAACAAGCCCTGCAATCAAAAATCAACTCCGTACATCAAACCCTAGGCAAACTAGATGATTCCATTGTCCGAGTAGAGCATCGAGCCATGACAAACGCCTTGGACACCAGAGTAAGCGTCAAATGCCCCAATTGCGGCCAAAAAGTAACAGGCTCATTGGCCTATCAAGGAAAACGTGTTGAATGCACCAGTTGTAACCAAAGTTTTACATTCCCAAACTTAGGCAAACAGTAAATCTGCTCTCCGTTTCGAGAGATTCGACACCGCTGGCTGATAAGTATAGATTTCTTGGGCCAATTGCCATTTTGATGATCATGCCCAACTCATAAAATAAAGCATTCCTGATGTCATACGCATGTAAGGGCGACCGGTTGGTCGCCCTACGTCTGGGGACAAACGGCGATCATTAAAAAAAGACATAGCATAATGTTATTCATAACCTTATGCGTGTGCAGATGCATCGTGGTTCACGGAATGAATGAAAAAATCTACACTTGCCAGCGACCGACTGGTTGCCCAACACACGATACAATACTTTTTTGAAAATCTTATGGATGCTGATTTCAGGTATCCTACTTTAGTACTTATGCATGCTTAAGTAATGTGTGAAAAATAATTCAGCATCAATAAATCTTAGTAAAATCCAATAGATTAGCCGATCAATGCTACGA
>JAKLHB010000335.1 GCA_022710345.1 Planctomycetota bacterium | reverse complement strand
TGCCGTGTTTCATTCCTGCGCCGGATTCTATAAAAACGCCCAAAAAGAATTGATGAAGCACAATATCTTCGTGGCCGAGTGCGAATAAAAAGAAGCATAGGCATCCGTCTCGCTGTCAAATCCCGATTTCATCGCCCAATTGTTGTTTGATGCTCATTTTCAACACGCATCTGGAAGCAATTTGGCTTTCATTCTAAATAGCAAAGCCTGGGGCAGGAACAACCAGCGTAGGAAAATTTCCACCCAATGCGTATGGATTGTATGACATAGCCGGTTTGATCATCAGGCATCATGGGCGGCTCTTGTCAATGCGATGTTACAAGCTAAACCAGGAACAACGATGAAAGGCTATGATCCAGCGGATTTATACAATCGCCCACAGGGCTAGAAAAAAAAGGCTATGTTGCGGACATAGCCTTTTTTGTTTGGTATGGATTGATGATGCTGATTTTTTGCTTATGCTTATTTTTCCAGGGTAGCCAAAGCATTTTTAAATTCTTGGATCGAGGTTACTGTCCCGGCTTTTTCCACAAGGAGCCATAATGATTCTTCTTGGATACCTTCTTGAATGCCTTCTTGGATACCTTTTTGCATGCCTTCTTGCATGCCTTCTTGGATACCTTCTTCAAAAATTTTTCTTCCAAAGGCAGCAGTTTTTTTATTCCTGGATGTAGCCAAAAAAACTCGCAGCTTTTATTCTCAATTTTTCTTGATTATAGCTTCAGCAAATTGGTATGATGAAACGGTGACCTGGCTATTATTTGATCGCTATCTTTTTATTTAATCAATTTGACTTTTTAAATTTCTTATAGTTTATTATAATATGTTAGTCATGGAAGGCTCGCACCCTCCATGCTAACCCAAACCTTACGGGCCACTTTCATGGCATACGGATTTCCAATACTAACCTAACGTGAATTCCCATTCACTTCTAAGGTTGTTTTACCTGCTCCATTACTTCGGTTGTTGATAGATTCTATCACCGTTGCAAAGTTCTTCATAACAGATTTTGGGAAGCCAAGATAAACGGTTGTTGAGAAGCTCCTCCAAAAAACATAATCACTTGATTATCTCAGCAAGGAATCATCCAATGCCTAGAATATTCGATAACATTGACCAAAAACTATTGCCTGCGCTTCAAGAAACCCTAGCCGGGTCTAATAGAGCAGACTTTTGCGTAGGATTTTTCAATTTACGAGGTTGGAAAGGGTTAAGTTCGTATATAGACCAGTGGCCTGGTGGAGAAGGCCATTGCTGCCGATTGCTCATTGGCATGCAGCCGACCATCCAAGAGCTCATGGCGCTGGACTTAGCATTCTACCAAACCATAGACAATAGCCATGCAGAGCGCAAGAAAAAACAAATGCTCCAGGAATTCCAGGACCAATTAAGCATAGGCAGCCTAAGCAACGAGGATGAGGAAACATTACAAAAGCTTGCCCAGCAGATCAAAAGCAAAAAAATCATCATCAAATTTTGCCTGCGCCAGAATCTCCATGCCAAATTGTATTTAGTCTTCCGATCTGACCGAATCGCTCCAATTGTAGGCTATTTAGGAAGCAGCAATTTGACCCGCGCTGGTTTATCGGTCCAGGGCGAGCTAAATGTGGATGTTTTGGATTCAGATGCCTGTAAAAAGTTAGCCAATTGGTTTGAAGAGCGCTGGAAAGATAGCCGGACTATAGATATTTCTGCTGGCCTGCTCGAAATCCTGCATACAAGCTGGGCACGCGAAGAGCCTATACCACCGTATCATATCTATCTCAAGATGGCATATCATCTTTCCAGAGAAGCACGCGCTGGATTTGCAGAATTCAATATCCCTGCCCAGTTCAACCAAATCTTATTTCCATTTCAAAAAGAAGCCGTGCAAATCGCTGCCCGTTATTTGAACCACCGCAATGGCGTGCTCATTGGAGATGTTGTGGGCTTAGGCAAAACTTTGATGGCCACAACACTCGTGCGCATTTTTCAAGAAGACCACGGTTACAAAACCCTGATTCTATGCCCTAAAAACTTAGTCAAAATGTGGGAAGACTATGTGTATCACTATGATCTCACAGCAAAAGTCCTATCCTTGAGCTTGGCCAAAAACTTAAAAGACCTTCCACGGTATCATCTAGTTGTGATAGACGAAAGCCATAATTTACGCAATCGAGATCGCAAGCGATACCAGATGATCCACGAGTATATCCATCGAAACGACAGCAAAGTCATCCTCCTTTCAGCCACACCGTATAATAAAAAATTCCTAGATTTATCCAATCAACTGCGGCTATTTATTCCAGGCGATCAAGATTTAGGAGTGCGGCCAAAAAATTGCATACGCAAAATGGGCGGCCCACAAAAATTCATGCAGCAGTACCAATGCTCTCCTAGCTCACTTGCTGCTTTTGAGAAAAGCCAAGATTTTGAAGATTGGCGCGAATTGATGCGTTTATTTATGATTCGCAGAACCCGCAGTTTTGTCAAAGAAAACTATGCCCAAACAAACAAGGACACAGAAGAAAAATTCATTTGCTCAGCCAATGAAGAACGTATGTATTTCCCAGAACGAATCGCCAAAACAATCCCTTTTCCCATTGCGAATGACCAGTATGCCCAATTGTATGATCAAAGTGTTGTAGATACCATTGCCCAGCTCCATCTTCCTAGATATGGACTGGGAAAATACAAATTAAGTCCGTTTGACCTCCCACAAGGCACACTGCCTGCTGATAACCAAGAAACAGAACAACTGGATAATCTCTCCCGTGCTGGCCAGCGGCTGATCGGCTTTTGCCGTACAAATTTATTCAAAAGGCTGGAAAGCAGTGGTCAAGCTTTTTTGCAATCCATTGAGCGACATATTCTCCGCAACTATATCTTTTTATATGCACTGAAAAACCATCTGGATTTACCCATAGGTACACAAGGAGCCCAGCTTTTGGATATGTATGCCTTTGACCAAGATATAGAGGAAGTAATATCACAAGGCATGGATTTTGAAGAAGATGAACAAGCATTGGCCAATTCATGTAGCACAGAACCTGACCTTCAAAAACGCGCGGCTATGATTTATAAAAAATATAAACACGAATATCACCGCCAGTTTGAATGGATCAGCTCTAGGTTTTTTATCCCAGATTTAGCCAAAATGCCGGATAGCCGCCAATTGCCGAATTTGCAAAAAGATTTGGAAAGCGACATCAAAGCATTGCGTCAGATTTTGCAAAAATGCGGGGCATGGAAACCAGCATACGATGCTAAACTCAATGCACTGTACGACCTATTGGCTCAAACACATCCTCAAGAAAAAGTCCTGATTTTTACACAATTCGCAGACACCGTGCAATACCTGGAAACACAACTCAAAGCCCGCGGGATTTCGAAAATAGCAGGAGTTACCGGCGAATCTCAGAATCAAACAGACCTGGCATGGCAATTCAGCCCAATGAGCAATGGCAAACAACCTTCCGATGAGCTACGGGTATTGATCACCACAGACGTGCTCAGTGAAGGCCAAAATCTCCAAGATTGCTCCATTGTGGTCAACTATGACATACCTTGGGCACTCATCCGACTTTCCCAAAGAGCAGGTCGTGTGGATCGCATTGGACAAAAGGCCCAGCAAGTCTTGTGCTATTCCTTTTTACCTGCCGATGGAATCGAACGCATCTTGCACTTGCGCGCCCGTGTGCATCAACGGATGAATGAAAATGCTGAGGTGGTGACCACAGACGAAATCTTTTTTGAAGACTTCCAAAATCGCGCCCTGCTCACAGACTTATACGCTGAAAAAAAAGGTATTTTGGAAGGACCAGAAGACAATGGCGTAGATTTGATTTCCGAAGCATATCAGATTTGGAAACAAGCAATTGCAAAGGATCCAGCATTAGCCGACATTATTCCAAGCCTTCCACCAGTTGTTTATTCCACTAAATTTTTAGAAGATGTCCTAGATCAGGAAGGCGTACTTGTGTATATGCGCACTGCAGAAGATAACGATGACCTAGTCCGGATCAGTGCCAATGGAGAGCTCGTGACTGAATCACAGGCAGAAATTTTAGATGCAGCAAAATGCTTTCCAGATACTCCAGCATTGCCTAAGCAAGAAAAGCACCATGAACTCGTAGAAACAGGAAAGAAAAAGATTCTCGAAAAAGCAAAAGACGAAGGTCGGCAACTAGGTGGTAAATCCAGCATACGGCGTAGAGTATATGAGAAGATCAAAGACTATGCCAAAAAACAAAGCAAAGCATCCACAACACAAGGCAATCTATATGCAGAACAACAAGAGTTAGAACATGCCTTGCAACAAATCCTAGAACATCCATTGACTGAAGTCGCGAAAGAAAGCTTATCCCGTCAATTGCGCAGCAATATCTCAGACCAAGCTCTGATCGAACTTGTGCTGACTTTTTACCATGACCATCGTCTTTGCGTTTCTTCCACACCATGGTCTGAACAAGATGCCCAAATTATATGCTCTATGGGCCTGATCGCAAAGAAACAGGAATAAAAATTCTAATTATAACATTTTTGGGATGCACTCCAATTTTGAGTGCACTCCACAACACAACTCACGAAAACATTGCTTCCGTTGACCAATTGCAGCAGCCGGTCAGTTTCTAGCCATGCCAAACAAGCCAACAAAGAAAGTAAATTTTCTGCGGTAATCCTTCTCATTACTGTAGGACATTGTTTCAAAGTTTATGCCCTAAGAGGGCGAATAGGACAAAGACAATGTCCTGGCCCAACTTTTTGAAAGATTGATGAAATGCCTTGTATCGAATTATTGCGAAAATACTTACAAAATTTTGACTTTACGACATTATTCATTGAAGAACTCGGATGGGATCATCCTGACGCAAATCTTGATCTTGAGCTAGAATCCAAGCAAATTCATCTTCAAGCCATTGCCCATAAACGAGGCATGGCTGTGTATCTTTATGCTGGGGATATTCCAGTGGATGTCATGCGTCGGAAGATCGAGCGAAAGGTTACACAATTTGCCTACGAACACATCATCATCTACACAGATGGGAAACACCAACAAATTTGGCAATGGGTCAAGCGTGAGCCAGGCAAGCCAGATGTATGTCGAGAGCACCGTTACGCAACTGCACAATCTGGTGATTCTTTGATCCAGAAATTACAGCAAATCGCATTTACCCTGGATGAAGAATCTGATCTGACTATCCTTGATGTCACCAATCGTGCTGAAAAAGCCATTGATTTAGATCG
>JAKLHB010000334.1 GCA_022710345.1 Planctomycetota bacterium | reverse complement strand
AAAACACTTGCATTTCGAAATTTTGATCTCATGCACGTGCCATCCTATTTTTGGCTGGTTACGGAAACGTCTGGTTACTCGTTGAAAAACAAACAAATTGTTATCTTCAAGAAGATAAAAAATTCTTTGATTATAAGTTTTTGGGGGAATGGGCAACTCAAGAAAAACCTTGCTATATTGGCTCCAAAAATCCGTTGTATTGTGAAAATTCTAAGAGAGCCTAGCTTGCGATAAATCATACCATGAAATGCTCTGAATATGCAAAGAAAAATTTCGCTGTCAATTGGATAATGGTTTCTTTTGTTGCAGCATGTATTCCATGCGTTCTTGGGTCTTTGGCTCAGCGCACAGTTGAACAAAAATTTCGCGTTCCATTTCTAAAAATGTAGATTCACTAACTAAATGAGCCTCTGAGGCAAATGCGCCTGTTAATAGGTATGCTAATTTTTGTGCAATCATGCCGCCATGCTTTCCTAATTGGCCTTTGGCAACCATTTCATCCGCTTTTTGAACTAAATTTGAGTAGGCTTCTTTGCCAGGAAGCAAAAGATCGGATACAGGTATAGGTTGGTGTTTTTTACCTATTTCCAAAACACATTGTTTGGCCAAGTGCATCTGCTCATCTTTGTTATATACAATTTGATCTTCACGACTCAGGATGCCCTTTTCCATAGCTTCATAAGCAGAGCCAGAAATTTGGGATAATGCAATAAACTCCCAAGTCTTATGGACATAATCTATTGGATCGTTTGTGAGAGATTGCAGAATCTTCTGAATTTGCTTCAGCAATAATAGGCTGCCTGCTGCTCCTGGAATCAGCCCTACATTGGCTTCTGTAAGCCCTGCGTAAAGTTCAGTCCATGCTAAACGTTTATGCGCTGCCAAGGCTAATTCAAAGCCGCTTCCTAAAGTTAACCCATACGGGGCAACAACGATAGGAAAAGAAGCGTGATGAAAAGCCATGTTGATAGCTTGAAATCGAGAGCTAAAGGCAGCAATTTGGTCCCATTTTTTAGCTTTCACTAACTCTAAAATCATGGCCAGTTGGATACCAGTGCAAAAATTTTCAGCTTGACTGCCAATCACCAAACCATGATAGCCTTTTTGCTCCACAAGCTCTGGAATACGTTGAAAAAAATCAAGTGTATCTTGCTCGATTGGATTCAGTTGCTTTAGTTTTGGATGCTCTAATTCCAAAAGTAGCACGCCATCTTGAAGATCTAAAAGCCTTGCCGAAGAACATTGTGCAATCAGAGATTCTTTGCGTATTTTAGCGAGATTTAGGCAATTCTTTGGCTTTGGTAAGATTTGCCAACCATACGAATCTGGATCAAAACAAAATTCTTCAGTATCTGTGGCATGATAAATTTTTCCTGTAGTTTGCATGATTTGTTTTAAAAGCACAGGTCTAGGAATGCCAAATTCTTGCATACCAACTATAGCATCTTCAATTCCAATTGCATCCAATATCTCGATTGGTCCTAGTTCGCGATTAAAGCCATATTTCATGGCACGATCTATTGTCACAATATCATCGCTGATTTCTCGAACACGAGCAAGTCCGTATGCAGCCGTACTAAGGACTAGTTCACGACAAAAATTTTGGATTGGGCTGGGGCCTTTGCAAATAGCTCGTATACGATCCCGAATATTCAGGTTTGCGTTAGCTGTCTGCACTTCGGAGTATTTTGGATATTGCAGAGGATGATACTGCATGGTATGATAGTTAAGGGCGAAAAAATTTCCGTCTTTTTTTTGATAAAAACCTCTCCCTGTTTTATCCCCATACATTTTGGCATCCAACATACGCTGGACAAAATCTGGCAATAAGAACACATTGCGTGCTTCGTCACTCACACAATGCTCATAAACATTCGCTGCTGCGTGTGCGATAGTATCTAGTCCTACAATATCACAGAGTCGTAAGGTCGCACTTTTCGGGTTCCCTAAAATAGGGCCAGTAATCAAGTCTATAGTTTCCACGTCAAATTGATATTTTTCCATCAGATGCAATGCTTT
The DNA here is from genome assembly GCA_022710345.1 of Planctomycetota bacterium. Lineage (GTDB taxonomy): Bacteria > Planctomycetota > Uabimicrobiia > Uabimicrobiales > JABWCH01 > JAKLHB01. The sequence continues at coordinate 3,213 of JAKLHB010000334.1, read as the reverse complement.
TAAAATTGCAAAAATACCAATTCGATTGGCAACAAAATTAGGTGTATCCTTGCAAAGAATTGGCTTTTTCCCCGCATTATAGAAAAATTCATAGCAAAATTTTGTTAAATTAGGATTTGTTGCTTTTTGAGGTATAATTTCTATCAATGGCAAATATCGCACAGGGTTGAAAAAATGAGTACCTAAAAAATACTGCGCCATTTCACTGGGCATACATTCTGCCATTTCTTGAATAGAAAGGCCCGATGTATTGGTTGTCACTAAAGTTCCTGGTCTCCGATATTGAGCAATATCCTGCAGCACACTTTTTTTAAGCTCCATTTTTTCAGGTACTACTTCTAAAATCCAATCAGATTGGCATAAATATTTTGCTATTTCAGCAGTTGCATGGGGAATAACATGAGAAATCAGCGATTGGGAATAAAGCATCGAAGTTTTTGTTTGACTATCTTTTAGTTTTTCTAAATTTTTATGCAAGATATTCATATCTAAATCATATAAATCGCATATCATCCCTAAATTAACAAAAAATGCTGCAATATTGGTTCCCATAATTCCACCACCAATGATCGCAACACGTTGGATAGTTTGCATTTTTGATTCCTTGCAGATATATAAAACCTCAAAATAAGCTTGACAAAATCAAAATATAACATAAAATCTGATTAGCCTAGTTGCTAGTTGACTAGGGACGTGGCAAGATATGGTATGAGACCTTTTTGATGAACTCGCAATTGGAAAGCTACTATCTTAATCTCATAGCAAGCCAACCGCTTCGGCGGACCGGCAGGTAACTACCCATTGGTGCAGCAATGAATAAGTATAAGTCTGCATAACTTATACTTCATTTTACCTAAGTTGCTACTTGAAAAGAAAGTCAATAGTGAAAGGAATGGAACCCACACGCTTTGGATGCTTTTATGTTTTCAAAAGCCTCTTTAGCGTGCGGGTTCATTCCAACGATGCCCTTATGGGCTGCGCAACGAGCAACTTTTGTTAAGTTAAGAAGTTGTGTTAAGTAAAAGAACCTCTTTGAAAATAACGGAGATTCGGAGGCACTCTTATGGCTAAATCCGTACGATGGATGATTGTAATTACCTTGGGCTGGGAGCCACCGGCGGAAGAAAGAGTAGAATGCACAAAACAAATCTTGGTCAAGAGTAATTCATGGCCTAGCCATTCTCCCTATATTTATATCCCAGAATCCGAGATAGCAAAGCCAAGAAGTTTAGGTACAGCAGTTTTTGCAACCTTAGTTGCAGTGCCTAGCTTGAGTCAAGAAGAATTGCTACCTTTTATCCAGCAATTGATGCAAGATATTAACATAGAAGACTATGAAATTACTTGCCAATCTTATTATGATCCTGAAATCAATGGCGAAGCGTATGTTGTTTTCTTAAGTCAAGATGACTCAGAAAATATAACTAACTCTTCACCACGTAAAATGTTACAACAGGTTCGCCGTGAAAAAAAGGATTCCGGCCGTAGTAAAGCTTTAAGTCCAATCCCACGGCGCAGGCCAGGTGAATCCGATTCCATTGGCAAGGCCGCTGCACTCCCGCAAATGCCAGGCAAAGCACAAAACCCTCTTAGCAGCGAGCCAGTAGGAACCAGAGGGCCTACTCCATTTCTGCCAATACAACAGCCTCAAGAAAGGATGCAACAGCCTCCTCCAGAAAAGGTTGACCCTCTTGCTGGAGCCCCAATCCCTGCAAGTTCAGGCACTCAAGATAGTACTGAAGATTGGGATTTTTTTCTCAAAGGCTTAGACCAAGAGGTGAAAGAATCTGGAGCCACTTTAGGATCTTCAGAGCCCAATCCACTGGAACCTAAACCAGCAGGCAAAAAAATTTCGAAAATGCCAGGCCGTAGATCCCAAGCAATTCCACAAATGTATATGATGGGTTTGTCAGAAAATGAAGAAAAAGATTTTTCAGAATGGCAAGAATTTGTGCAAGGATTAGAATCACAAGTAACTGCATCAGAAGAAGCAACTGCTAAAACGGTTGAATTTGGCAAAGAAGCTTATACAGAAGAAGACTCTATCCCTGCACAACAATCAGTTGCACCAACACCTCCACCGCCGCCTGTTGCGAGTGCTAGCAGCGGGACAACTGCATCCATTGATGCTGAACTAGCCGATGAAGAAAAATCGGATTCTAAGCTTTTTCAAGGTAGAGGCCTCATTTTAACTGCGGAAGAAATTGCCTTAGAACGTGCATTAAAACGTCAACAGGCGCAAAAATTGGCAAGCATGAACGACGAAATCAAGATGCCGCAACCTTATGCGCAGCCAACAGCCCAAATTGCCCAACAATATTCAAAGACTCGACGGTTGAGGTTGATGAATCCTAATAAAGCTATGCCTAATTTGGAAACTTGGCCTGGATCTCAGCCATCTGATGCTCCAATGCAAAATATACCTGTGCCGCCTGTTCAGGCCGGAAATGTTCCCATGCCTGGAATGTCTCCAGCCATTGGCATGGCTGAAACAGCGTCAATTTCCAATACACCTGCTCCTGGGCTTCCTCCTCAAGAGCAGCCAGCAATGCCAGCGATGCCTAAGCCAAGCACCCAAGTAAAAGCAAGTGAAACAAGCCGTTTTATGCTAGGTGCTTTGCCAAAACCTCCTGGAATTCCTCGGCTTAGCAATGCTCAAGTTCCAAGTGCTAGCCCAGTGAACCCGCACTATCAGCCATCGTCAATATCTCAACCATCAGGAACATCAGATATTTCAGCAGACCTACGGTTGCCTAAAATGCTGCCTCCAGAACGGCCAAGATCTAGTTTAGGAGAAAAAAAAGTCAGCCATAGTGCTATTGCTGGTTTAGAAGAAACGAAAAAAATATCACTTCGCCATAAGATATTTAGTTATATTTTATTATGGATGCTAATATCTACAATAGGCTTTTATATTTGGTATATTAACGGCGGCGATGTTATCATAGAACCTTATTTAATTACCCTAACAAAATGGTATGAAGATTGGCGGCAACCTACAGAAACAGATAGCCCCCAGATTTCCAATGTCGAACAAGAATATAATCAAATCTTAGACAAAGTTCTTCAAGAGCCTACACAATTTATGGAACATTTGGATGCACTAGAGCATTTTCTTTCCACTTATGCTAATCAAACTCAATATCAAAAATTGCTGAGCTCTGCAGAACAAAAAAAAGCAGAAATAATCCGACAGATGCACCGAGAATGGTC
>JAKLHB010000333.1 GCA_022710345.1 Planctomycetota bacterium | reverse complement strand
AATTTTCAAACAAGCTGGCAAAGCCCTCCGATATATGTACAATCCTCCATTGGATGGCCGTTCTGTTGGACACGTCAAAGATTATTACAATGGCATGGATGTGCATTATAGCAGTGGTATTTATAACAAAGCATTCTATCTATTGGCAAAAACCCCTGATTGGAATACTCGCATGGCGTTTGAAGTATTCACCAAGGCCAATATGGATTACTGGCAACCCAGCACTGATTTCGACAAAGGCGCAGAAGGCGTAATGAAAGCAACCAAAGATTACAAGTACAAAACCAAAGCTGTTAAAGATGCCTTTGAAGGTGTCGGAATCATTGTTGCTGAATAATATGCACTCCTAAATGTTAGACTGGCCAAGCCAAGTACAAGATGTTGTGCTTGGCTTGGTTTATTGGCATAAAGCACTTTGCTATTTTTTTGCTGATCAAATTTATTTTGATCCTAATGAATTTTTGTAAGCCACTAACAATTCGTACGTTATAAAATTAGCTTGTGCTAATTCAGAGCAACACCCAAGAAAATATTCCAAAAACAATTTACGTTCTTTGCTGCAATGACCGAACGTAGTAATGGTTAATGTTCCTTGAGTGCCATTCTGAAGAAAATTTTTTGTGTTGTCTATTTGCTTTTCTAAGATTTTTGTGATAATCTGACTTGAACCGTCTCCGAGCATTGTGCTCTGAGCTCTATTCCACTTGTAAGGAAATAAATTATGTTTAGATTGATCGTTTTGTTGGTAGTTCTGTGCCTGCCTCTCATGGCAGCAGAGAAGATTAACTTGAGCGCACAGATGGCTCAAGTCCAGGCTATGCGTACAGAAAGCATGAGCCATGAATCTTTGATTCGCCATTTGACCAATTTGGATACAGAAAGCACCCTTCAACTCCTCAGAACCCGCACTGACTTTGTGCAGCAAAAGCATTTCCGCTATAATATGCTGTATCGTGGCATTCCAGTATGGGGCGAACGCATCCTGATTTCTGAAAACAGCTCCCGTCAGATTGTCAGCATGTTTGGCAATGCAATTGTTGGCCTTAATCGAGATATCGTGGATATCACCCCAGCTTTTGATGCCAAGACAGTTTTGGAAAATATGAAGGCTCGTCAACGCGCTGCAACCAAGGCGACCTGGGCAACTTGGAACTATGCCAATGAAACAAGCAACCTGGTGGTCTATGTCAATAAAGAAGGCATTGCATATCTAAGCTATGCAGTTAGCTTCTTTGGAGATGTTCCAGAAGGCGGCCAACCCACTCGACCTACATACATTGTCAATGCCAAGACTGGCGAAGTCATCTATGAATTTGAAGGACTTATGTATGAAACTGCTGGTGGGCCAGGCGGTAATCTAAAAGTCGGCAAATATATCTATGGTGTCAACTATGATCCTTTGCAAGTAGCAGCCGAAGGTGGCAAGCTGGTCATGAAGACAGCGAATGTTATCACGGTTAACCTCAACCATAGCTATTCTAGCAGCAACACACCTTGGAGTTTCAATCCTCCAGACAATACCGTAAAAGAAATCAATGGCGCGTATTCTCCACTCAATGATGCCCATTACTTTGGTGGGATTGTATTCAAAATGTACAAAGAATATTTCAATACTGATCCATTGGAACAAGGTGTCGTACTCACCCTGCGAGTTCATTATGGCAATAGCTATGAAAATGCGTTCTGGGATGGCTCTGCCATGAGTTTTGGCGATGGCAGGACATGGTTCTATCCACTCGTTTCCCTGGACGTAGTGGCTCATGAAGTCAGCCATGGCTTTACAGAAAAAGAATCCAACCTCATTTACAGTGGGCAATCTGGCGGTATCAATGAAGCTTTCTCTGATATTGCTGGCGAAGGCGCGAAATATTTCATGACTGGCACCAATGATTTCCAAGTCGGTGCTAATATTTTCAAAGCTGCGAACGAAGCTCTTCGATATATGGATGATCCTACCCGAGATGGCAGTTCTATTGGTCACATCAACGATTACTATGATGGTTTGGATGTGCATTACAGCAGCGGCGTGTATAACAAAGCATTCTATACATTAGCGAAAAGGCCTGGCTGGAATACTCGCAAAGCTTTTGAAGTATTCACCAAAGCCAATATGGATTACTGGCAACCCAGCACTGATTTTATCAGTGGTGCAGAAGGTGTCCGTAAGGCAACCGTAGATTATGGCTATAATACTGCTGATGTAAGCGCTGCTTTTGCAGTCGTCGGAATCACTGTTGCTCAATAGTTCAAAAACTCTTCAGTAATTGCATTTAAAACCAAAACAAGCCTGCTTCCAATTGGAATCAGGCTTGTTTTGTTGAGTTGCATTATACCTGTGCTGCTCGGGCTGGCACAATGTTGTTTTTGGCAGCCCACATCGTGATGTCTTGACGATTGATGGCTGTGGCCATGAGGCCGGGGAATTGGTCTGGAGTGCATGCAAACGTAGGGACTCCAAGGCTGGTTAGTTTAGAGGCATTGCCTTCATGGAAGCTAGGCCGGCCCTTGTCATTGAGGGCCAGCAGGCAAATCAATTGGACTCCGCTGCTTACAAGCTCTGCCGCGTGTTGGAACATCAATTTTTCTGATCCGCCTTCGTATAAGTCAGTGATCAAAACAAGGATGGTCTGAAATGGTTTGGTCACAGTCTGCTGGCAATATGCCAATGCGCGTGCGATGTCGGTTCCGCCGCCTAATTGAGTCCCAAACAAGAGATCAACAGGGTCTTGTAGGTTTTCTGTAAGATCAACCACGGCTGTGTCAAATACGATCATGCGGGTAGCAATGGCTCGAATGGAAGCCATGACTGCACCAAAAATTGCAGAATACACAACTGACGATGCCATAGAACCACTTTGATCCACGCAAAGGATCACATCTCTTAAACTGGAGCGTTTGCGGCCAAACCCGACGAGTTTTTCTGCAATGATGGTCTTGCGCTCTGGGAGGTAGTTCTTGAGGTTCATGCGGATGGTGCGATTCCAATCAATTTCGCCAGCTTTGGGACGACGGGTTCGCATGCTCCGTTGGAGGCTGCCTTTCACGGCTTGGATCAGCGGATTGCGAAGCCTCTCTTCCAATTGTCGCACCACTTTGCGCACTACCTCGCGCGCGGTTTGTTTCGTGGCTTCTGGGATAACACGGCTTAGGCTCATCAAGGTGGCCACAAGGTGGACATCTGGGTCAACAGCATTGAGCATCTCTGGCTGCAGCAGCATTTGTTTGAGGTTTAGACGCTCTAGTGCATCTTTCTGCATAAGCTGTACCACAGAGGATGGGAAATAGGTGCGAATATCACCTAGCCAGCGATTGACATTTGGGCATGAGCGGCCCAGTCCACCGGATCGCTCAGAGTCATAGAGCGCGCCCAGCACTTGTTCCATGCCAATGTCTTGTTTGCTCAATTCGCAGGCTAAGCCTAATCCTTCTCCAGTTTGATCGCTTTTGGGATCAGGTTCACCCAATACAAGTCTCCACCGTCGGAGGCGTTCATTTTCTTGGTCAGTTTGGCCCATTTTAAGCTCCTTGAGGTAATTGTGGCTTGGTTTGCTGTTTGATACCGAGTAAATCAGCTAACAAGGGCAGAACAAGATTGGCTCTGGCTTCATGAATATTTTCGCCAATTGGAGATGTAGCCCCAGAGTCTTGTGGAATGTTGTGCAGGACTTTGATTTTATCAGCCATTTTCCGGCGTTCTGTAAAGGAAAAGCTTGCAAAAGCGCGTCTAAGCAAAGGCAGCATCTCGATAAAAGTTTGTGGATTGAGTTCAATGAGCCATTCATCCATTGCGTGCCAAAAATTATCTTGATGAATCAGCCACGTGGATGTTCCGGTCACCATACCTGTGATCCAAGCCGCGGCTTGGCTTGCCGGATTTGCAGGAGACAATGCCAATCTTGCCAGACGTTTGAGTTCAAGATGGTCAAAAATATGCTTTTCAAACAAAATGCGTGTGAACCAGCCCTGAATTAGTGCATGGATTTGGTTATTTTGGATGAGTTTTTGAAGCAATTGGTACCACTCCTGGTTGAGGTCATCTTGATTCAAGATATTGAGGCTATTTTGAACGTTATTCAAAGATTGAAGTATTGTACCAGCGGCTTCATCATCTAATGCACTAAGCGCACCAGGAAGGCCAATCCAAATGCGTTCTAGCATGCCCGGATAAGCGAAAGGATTTCATCAGATTTGGTGCCCCGAACATCTCCATACCGTGCAATTTCAGTCAATGGAGGCAGGCAATCCATTAAGCTGCGAACATCACTGGCCAATGCACTTTTGGCATGGATTTGTTCCAATATGATTTCCACAGCTTTGGGCAATTGAGCAGGCAAAGTCTGGTTGAGCAATAAAGCCAATGCACTGAGTTCTTCGGTTGCATCGGCTCGATAGGCCACAAAGTTGGATGCTGCGGTCTCGATTGTACTGCCCCAAATACTGCGTTGGATCAAAGTGACCACATAAGCGACATCCCAATGCAGTTTCCAGGTCTCCTTGAATGTGCCGCGCGATTTTTGACCAACTGTGGTTCCCCATGGAATGCCTAATAGATTCAAACGCTGGAGAACCTGGCTACGTCCTCGATCTAAATCATCTCGCAAATCAATCTCTAGCACGGTATCTTCTGCGCTAACTTTTAATTTCCCTTTTTGCCAATTTTCCAGGTCTTTTTGCAAAGGCACCATGGGTGCTTCTGAAGGTACCTGCCCAAATTTTTCGCCAATTTCCAATCTGCGGCGTATGAGATTTAAGCCAGCGGTTTCCCCTCTGCAAAGCACGGTTTGGATGGCTTGATTGGCTTCCTCCATGCCTGGGAATGAGATTCCGCGGAGGACAGCTAGCATCTGGGATAAGCGAACGGTTTCAATCACACTCGCAGAAGAGGCATCTAAATTTTCACTGCGCAAAAGCTGCGCTGCTCGAATGACCCAGCGAATGAATGCCTCGTTGGGCGATTCCCATAGGTGTTCATACCAGCCGGGAGAAGGAACACCCGCGGTATAACCACTGAGAAACGAAAGCCGAGAATTGCTCCAGGGAACCCATGTTGTGAGAAGTTTGCGCTTGCTGGGGATAGGCAAAAGCTTGGGATCATTTTTGGTCAGCGTAGCATCTTGGTATTGCTGAAGCGCAGGCACATGCCATGCACCACAGATCACTGCAATTCGTTGGTACCCTTTTTTCACAGCAGCCCGAATACTCTCGCGCATATATGCTTCCCGCATTTCCTCCT
>JAKLHB010000332.1 GCA_022710345.1 Planctomycetota bacterium | reverse complement strand
CAGCACACATGCTCCTGAGGAAAAATACTTAATTCAAACTTACCTGGAAATAAGACCGCTCTTTCCAGACCTTCGGTTGATTTTAGTCCCCAGACATCCACAGCGAGCTGATGAGATCAGTGCATGGATTGAGCAGGCGCAATGTAGCCCAATTCGCAGGAGTAAGATTATCCCTGAAACTCTATTCACTGCAAATCACGTGATGATTGTGGATACAATAGGGGAATTAAAAGCTCTTTATAGCATTGCAACCATTGTTTTTATTGGCGGCAGTCTGGCTTTCAAAGGTGGACAAAATTTTATTGAACCAGCAAGTTTTGGGAAACCCGTGATTTGTGGTCCAGATATGCATAATTTTCCAGATGCTCGAGTTTTCTTAGAACAAGATGCGTTAATCCAAATCATGCGTGCTGAAGATTTGGCTGCAAGCATTTCTAGTTTGCTGAAAGCCCCTGAAATACGGAAAGAAATTGGGCATAAAGCTCAAGCTATTGTAGAAGCAAGTAAAGGAAGCGTCTGGAAAAATTTAGACTTATGTAAACAATTTTTAATGGCCCCACTCGCCCATTCTTAGAAATATAGGTTTTGCTCATGAATTCTGTCAATTGGTTAGAAGTCCTATGCGGATTTGGTGTGTTTTTATTTTCTCTGCATCTTTTAAATTCCGTGATCGAGCGTTCTATTGTCAAGCGGCTACGGCCTTGGATTGACCGGTTTCTTGCGACCCATTGGCAATGCCTTGGCGTTGGCTTTGTTTCCACAATCTTGGTTCAAGCAAGCAGTATCACCATCATCACGGCCATGGGGCTTGTGAATGCGTCTTTGATTTCTTTAGAACAAGGTTTTTTTTTGATGTTAGGGGCCACATTAGGCACCACAGTGAAGATTTGGATTTTTGCAGAAAATATTCGCAATTATGCCTTGATCTTGATCAGCTTTAGCAGCATTGCTCTCTTAACTTCTAAAAAACCCTTAATTCGAGATTTTTTGGAAGTCCTGTTGGCCATTGGCATGGCGTTTTTTGGATTCAATATGATGGTGTTTGAACTACTGCCGCTTTCCCAAAATCCAAATTTTGTGGAGATTCTTCAATTTTATGATGGATCCAATATCAAAAGCCAGCTTTTGGGCATCATCACAGGCGCAGTTTTAGCTTTTGCTGTACAATCCAGCAGTACTTTTATTTTGCTCACTGTTGGGCTTGCAAGCCAAGGCATCATCTCATTCAATGCAGGTGCTGCTTTTATCCTAGGGGCTAATATTGGCACTACTTCAACAGCTTTGTTTGTTTCTTTGGAGCATGGACCAGCAGCACGCAAGCTTGCGGTTGCTTATTTTTTGGTCAAGATCATTGGAGTCGGCATTGTTTGTCTCTTTTTTCCATATTTCCTCGGTCTTGTGGATATATTAGTCCCTGGCACACCTAAATTAAGCGTTGATTATCATCTAGCCGGAGTCCACAGCTTATTTAATTTATGCAATATTTTTTTATGGATGCCCCTTTCTATGATCATGCTTCGATGTGCCTCTTGGCTTGTCAAGAGTGAGAATGGTAAACATCAAGCTCTACCATCTGTAGTCCGACGTATCATTGTGAGCAATCCTAATCTTACTTTGCAAGAGATTGAAAATCAAATCATCAAAGCCGAGAATTTGGCCAAAAAATTGACGGATCATTGTTTTGAAATTTTGCTGCATGGTATGCCAACAGAACCTAAAAAACAAAGGTTTTCCGCAATTATGGCAAAAGACTTTGATAATATCAAAGACTGCATCTTAGAATTGCTGATCAAAGTAACCACACGCCATACATTACCACCAGAGCAAATGGCTTACGTACAGCGCCAACTTAAATTCATCAATGAGTATAGCAATTTTTATGACCATGCATTAAGTCTATCTGCGCATTTAGAACGAGGTCTTATTGTAGATTGCTATGGCTTTCCAATGGAAATTCTGCCGCAGTTTGATGAATTGCAAAGGTTGTTGAATGAACTTTGGTTTTCTGTTTTCCAAAAACAAAATGCACCTGGGAAATTTGAAAAAATTGTGGAAATCTTGCATACATTAGAAAACGCATATTTTACCTCATTGATTGGTAACACACAAAGAAAATATGAACAATTGGCTTGGGCTTATGAAGTATTGAACTATCTTTATGAAATCTCTATTCATCTACATCAGCTCTGCACAACGATCGCCAATATCCCAGTCAGCGTGAGAGCATCAGACTAAGCCAGCCGGTCGCCCCTACACGCATATAAGCTCAGGAATGCTTTATTTTATGCGTGTCGGGCATGATCATTAAATGCCAACCGGCCGAAGAAACCTACATTGCCAGATCAGACTAAGTATGTTGTGTAGCATGTTGTAAGGTAAAGAAATTAATCTTTGCAGGAATATATTATGAAAAGCAACACTCTCTTAGTATGGAAAATTTCAGCTTTTATTGGAATGATGTTTTTATGCGGATGCATCGCATCTGTTTCCCAAACACCTTTTCCAGAACCTTCGACCCAATTTCAAGGTATAGAAAAATTGGATGTCTGCATAAAGCTTGCCCATTTTCCCGAAAATTTTCCAGAAGACCTTCGAAAAGAGCTTGCAGAAAATATAGCCCAAAATGTGAATATAATCATTGGCACTGTTGGCAATGAATGCCAGGTTTCATCTGATCCTACAGCCACTACAGTCATCATCAGCGAGAAGCTCCTTGAGGTTACTGGATGGGGCGGTTTGGCCGCCTCGTGTTTGACTCTAGCGTTATACCCAGTGCAAACGACCGATTTTTCTAAAACCGCAGAATTTTGCATTACTATTTATGCACCAAAGCGAAATCCTCAAGATTTTCATCTGAAATATGAGACAACGGTTTTTACGTGGCTGTTTGTGCTGCCAATTACGCCGTTTAATTTGATTTACCGAGCGATTGAAGGTGATCAGTATGATTATTTGCGACAAGCAGTCTCAAGGTGTTTGCGGGCTTATTGTGCAAACAAACTGCCTTAGAAAATAAGCAAGCACTGAATCAAATTCAGTGCTTGCTTGCTTATTTATCATTTTGGAAAAATGTTGGTTATGCTGCTTTTTTATGACCTCGAAAGCATGCAGCAACCATCAAACCGAACAACGCAAGTATGATTGTTCCTGGTTCTGGAACAATGGTATATTGTACATTGCTATAATAGGTGGGTTGACTGTAGTTCCAAAGTCCAAGATAGCCATTCATAAATGTCGTGTTCACAACAGAATAATTGAAAAGTTGAATATTATCGCTCACACGAGTTATCGTAAAGCCAATCGTATTTCCAGTGCGATAAACCATCATGGTATATACCACATCGGCTGTCCAGAGCGTGCTGTTATTGTACAGCACAGTATTAGTTCCATTCACTTCTTGGATCAATTGAAGCCCGGTGTATCCAGCATCTGCGGCACCACCGCGGTCCCAGGATAAGCGATAATGATTGCTGCTGTCTAAATATCCAAATACAAGGCCATAACGGTCATTGTCTGTATCCGCATTCCATAGAGAAGCCTTAAATGTGAAATCTCCATAGGCTGCAAAAGGAGAACGGATTGTTTGGCCATAGTTGCTGGTATAATAAATGTTACTTCCACTCACAGTCCACGAATCTGTGTTGTATGTTGACATTGGGCAAATATCTCGTACCCAAGTTGTTACAACTGTGTTGGCAGTAACAGATTCTGCATAACTAGCCATGGCTAGGCAGAGCAATAACAAGAATAAAATAAAATTTTTCATAAAATTTTCCGCACAAAACTCTAGTCCCTGGAATAGGGCAAAGAGCTGGTACGGCCTCCATTTTTTGCAATGATTTGCTCCTAAACAAGTTACTGATGGAAATTAATTTAAGAAGACCATAGTACTTGCTTGATGTTTAACAGGTTTGTAACAAACATTAACACAATATTTTGATTTTTGCAAGGTTCATTTAAATTTTATTTTTTTGAAAGCGAGGTTTTTGATGGAAAATGAGAATTTTCAGATTTTAGAAAAATTAGGTTTAGGTGGGATGGGCACTGTGTATAAGGCATTGGATAAAAAGTTGCATCGCTTAGTTGCGATCAAGGTGTTGCATCCACAATTGAGTGGTGATCCAGTGGTGGTGAAGCGATTTCGTAGAGAAATTGAGATTTCATCTGCTTTAGATCATCCGAATATTGTGAAAATCTACCATGCGGATACAAAAGATAAAGACTATTCGCATTTGGTCATGGAATATATTGAAGGCAAATCGCTGCTCGAATATCTTCAAGCGAATACGCTGGATTTGAGAGAAAAGCTGAAGCTTTTTCTGAAAATTCTCTATGCCATTGCTTATGCGCATCAGAAAAAAATTATTCATCGAGACATCAAACCCTCCAATATCTTAGTACGAACCAATGGAGAGCCTGTGGTCATGGATTTTGGGATTGCTAAGATCAGCAATACAGGGCAAAAATCATTGACCAAAAGCGGAGAGATTGTTGGAACTTTGCAGTACATGGCACCTGAGCAAGCTGCTGGATCACGTCGAGAATTGGATCACCGAACGGATATCTATAGCTTAGGGGCCGTGCTATACCAAATGCTCACCAATGAAACACCTCATCAGGCCAAAAGCTTTATGGAAATGCTCAAAAAAATTGCGTATGAAGAAGCACAACCACCAAGAAGCATTTGCCCAGATATTCCAGAAGAGGTAGAAAATATCTGCTTACGAGCTATTGCAAAAGATAAAAATCAACGCTATGCAACTGTTCAATTGTTTGTTAAAGACATTGAAAGCTACCTGGAAGGTAGAAAAGTCAAAGCTGTCTCTTTAGTCAAGCAACAAAGGTTGATGCGCAAAAGCAGGCATTTACTAGCCCTGGCGAGCTGTAGTTTATTTGTAGCAGCAATGGTATGGCTATTATCTTATGTAATTTGGCCAAAAATTTGGGAACAACGGCAGAATCAACAAGTGCAGGAACAAATCCAAGAGCAATACCAAGAATGCAAGGTTTTAATGCAGTCCACCGATGTTTTCAAAAAAGAAGAGGCCTATCAAAAATTGCTGCAAACATGGCATCAAGTCCAAGATTCTTTAGATCCAAAAATCATAGAAGAAAAATGGCAGAAGATATGGGATAAGAACAATGTCTACCGGGCCTTACCGGATAGCACTAAGAAAAAACATTACCTTCTTGAGATGTTTCCTTATCCGTCGGGTAAGATACATATGGGGCATGTGCGCAACTATACAA
>JAKLHB010000331.1 GCA_022710345.1 Planctomycetota bacterium | reverse complement strand
TTTTTTTGATTGATACAGATTAAGAAGCTTTTTTTAGTATATTCTAGCACAATAAGTTAGAATTTCCGAAAATCCACTGCCAATCAGAACTGCTACGCTGGCAAGAGGATCGGATTGCAGTTTTGATGGCGCTCACTTGATTGATTAATAATTTAATTTTTTGAAGGTTTTTATACAGGTATTATCTATTTATGCAGCGGAATCAAAAAATTCCGCTTTTTTTAATAAAAAAAATAAGCCAAATTCTGGAATTTTGCCTGGCTAATGCGGAAGGTTTTATCTCGGAGATGGAAATCTTGGAAAGCATCAGGCCAAAGCAAAGAGGCAGAGCAGAAAAAGTATACCATCCTGCAGAGCGGGATTTTTTTATAGAGATTTATGGAAAGATTGTGTAAACTTAGGTAAAATGTATGGAAAAACAGAAGAGGCAGAGCAGGAAAAGCGTCCCATCCTGCGAAGCGGGATTTTTTTATGAAAAAAATATATTGTAACTGATTATGCTGTGATCAGTTGTAGAATTTTTAACATGTTTTTTGATGCTGTCAGTTCGATCTGCTCTTATTTTTTAGAAAGGTTAAAAGATACATGCGATTGGATAAATTCTTATGGTGTGTTCGATTATATAAAACAAGGCCATTGGCAGCCGATGCATGCCATGATCATGTTTTAGTGGATCAAATGCCTGCCAAACCAGCCAAGACTTTGACAATTGGCAATGTTGTTTCAGTGAAGCATAATCCGATTTGGCGGCAGTTTAAGATATTGGAGTTTCCACCAAGCAGGGTAGGTGCTAAACTGGTGGCAAAGTATATTCAAGAAATCACTCCTGCAGAAGAATTGGCCAAGTTAGAAGAAATTCAACTTGCGCAAGTCAAACGAGAACGTGGTGCAGGTCGTCCTACCAAAAAAGATCGTCGTGATTTGGAACGTTTTTATGAAAGCTTTTCCGGAGCAGATTTAGCTTCGGACTCGGATGCAGATGCGGATGCGGACTCAGATGCGGACTCAGATGCGGATGCGGATGCGGATTCGAATTAAATTGTTAAGTACTATACCACAATGAACGGCCTGATTCTAACGGATTTTGGGAAGCCACTAAAAAAGATACTTAATCTGTATCAATCAAAAAAAATTCGCTCGGAAATAAAAATTCTCTTTAATAGAATGCCAGGGGGGCCTGTGTCCCGTCAGGACACGATAAGCGCTGACGTAACCTGGGGTTAAAAACCCCAGGCTTTATTCCCAAACCGCTTCGCGGTAGAAAACTTTGCTTGCATCGCATATCGTATACGAGCGTTCTATAAAAGTTCTCTTTGATAGAATGCCAGGGGGCCTGTGTCCCGTCAGGACACGATAAGCGCTGACGTAACCTGGGGTTAAAAACCCCAGGCTTTATTCCCAAACCGCTTCGCGGCAAAAAACTTTGCACTGCATCGCATAATCGTATACGGGAGTGCTATAGAAACTAGCCTCTGGCAGCATCAGTTGCAATTGGTAGAAGGGCGCAATGTTTTTTGAGTTACCATTGTGGAGTTCATCCCAAAACGTAATCATCAGGAAATGGGTCTATATGTCTTTTCAAGAAAAATTAGCATTGGTGTTATTAGCCAGTATTTCGCTTTTCTTATTTGCAACTCAAAATGTGATGAATCCTGTGATTCAAGAGATCATGAAAGAGTACTCGGTTACTGAAAAAGATGTCGGCTGGATTGGCAGTGCATTTATCTTGGTTGGTGCTTGTTGTGGCATTGTGATTGGATATTGGACAGACCGTAGTTCAAGGATTCATCTTTTTTCCGCAGTGGTGTTGGTTGGCACAATTCCTTGTTTTCTCAATGGATTTCGGCTATTCACCCCATCGTATTCTGCGTTGCTTTGGCTGAGAATTATCAGCGGCATTGGAGTTGCCGGCATTTTTCCAATTACTTTTTCTTTGATCGGTGATTACTTTGATACCCGGCATCGAGCTAAGATCATTGCCTTGATTACCACAGCTTGGGGATTAGGACAATTATTGGGCCAAGTTGCTGGTGGTTTTTTATCCAATCATTTTGGATGGCGATGTCCATTTTGGCTCGTGGCTGTGCCGAATTTTATTCTGATTCCTTTGTTTTTGATGGTTGCCAAAGAACCTAAACGTGGTTGCAAAGAATCTGTATCCCCAAAAATGCAAAATACCACCCAGGTCCATCATTCTATTCAATACCAAGATATTCGATTCCTAATCACCAACAAAACCAATTGGCTTGCGTTAGTGCAAGGGATTCCTGGTTCAATTCCTTGGGGCCTACTTCCGTTTTTTTTGGTTCCATATTATGAAACATACGGATTTTCCAAAGAATTTGCAACAGGGCTCACGTTGGTATTAGGCATTGCCTTAAATATCGGAGGCATTTGGGGCGGTTGGATTGGAGATCGTCTCTATCGTCAAAGTCCTCCATTCTTGGCAATTTTTGGAGGCATGGCTATTGCAATATCCCTTGTGCCTCTTTATTTTATGTTTTGGCATGCCCAAGGAACGATCTCTTTTAGCAAAGAAATTTTGCTTTTGACTTTGGCAGGCATTGCTGGGATAATCATGGGATTGCCATCGGGCAACATCAAAGCGGTCTTGCTCAATGTCAATGCTCCGGAACATCGTGGATTTATTTTTGGCATCCACAATATCACAGACAGCCTTGGACGCGGGTTGGGTCCTTGGATTGGTGGAATTTGGATTCAGCAATATGGCTATTGGCAAAGCATGCTATGGGCTATGTTGCTCTGGATTCCGTGTGCAATTTTATATGCAATGGTAGCCGCAACGATTCGCCATGATCTACAGCGTCTCCACCAATATTTGCAGTCGCCAAAGAATATTAACTAAACATAATTCAATTATTTACATAAGGATACGAAAATACATGAGTACACAACAGCGTAGATATTGTCTCGAAGTTCCTATGGAATATGGAGGCTATTCCATTGCAGAATTTTTAAGCAAACAGATGCTTGCTTACTCAGTCTCTACATTGAGAAAAATGGTCTATCAAAAAATTGTTGAAGTCAACCGAGAGATTGTGACTGATCCAACGCAAAAAGTTCGGACAGGGGATACAGTGGTCGTGGAAATCCCCAAAGATCATGTTGAAGAATACGCAATGGCTGCTCCAGAATTGCCTATTTTGTTTGAAAATCAAGAGCTATTGGTGGTGAACAAGCCCGCTGGAGTGCCTGTGGTAGCTGAGCGTTGGAATGAACAGAATGTGTTTAAAGATGCCATTTTTCAGCATCTCGAAGAATCCGGCGAAAGTGCTGAACCCAATATTGTGCACCGCATTGATAAAGATGCAAGTGGAATTGTCCTTTTAGCGAAAACAAAGCCAATGCATCGGTATCTGAATCAATTATTTGAAGAACGAAAAATCAAAAAAGAATACCTTGCGTTAGTGGCTGGAGTTCCCCAGCAACAAGGCCGAATTGAACTCAAGATTGCGCCAGCATCTCGGCATGACAGTCGGCAAATCATCAGTGAATTTGGCAAAATGGCGATCACCAATTATCAAGTGAGAGAAAGCTTTCGAGATTTTGCACTCTTGGAAGTCAATATTGAAACCGGTCGGACCCATCAAATTCGCGTCCATTTAGCTTCCCAAGGCTATCCTTTGGCAGTGGATCCGATCTATGGGTACCGCAATTGTCTCCGCCTCTCGGATATTAAACTCAATTACCAAAGAAAAAGCAGAACTGAGAAGGCATTGATCGCACGTTTAACCCTGCATGCCTGGCGAGTGTCCTTGATTTTGCCCAACCAAGAACCTTTGAATGTAGAAGCACCCATTCCGGATGATTTTGAATTGATTTTAAAAATGTTGAGAAAATATCGTGGAACAGGTGGCCCAGCGCTCGAAACCCAGGAATAACTTATGAGGCAGTGGTTTGCACTGAAAATCAATGAACACACCTCCCTTTGTCCCTCCTCCTGATTCTGGAGACAAGGATACATTTGAAAGCTCTTTGCATAGATTGGAGGAAATTGTAGCAGAGCTAGAACGCGGGGATTTGGCACTTGAATCCTCGCTAGCCAAATATGAAGAAGGCGTAGCCAGGTTAAAAAAATGCTACAGTATCCTGGAGAATATTGAAAAAAAGATTGCGTTGATCACGAAAAAAGACGATGGGACGATTCAAGAAATCCCATTTAACATAGATGCAAAAATTCCTAGATCATTGTCATAACATTCATGCAAATAGAATTTTAAGGCATTTTTATAGAGGCGATGCAGATGCTTGATATTGAAAAATATCTCAAGGAAACCAAAAAAGAGATTGAAGAATACATGTCTTCATTTTTCCCTCCTGATATGGTTCCCCATCCATTAGGAGAAGCAATGCGCTATGCATTACTCAATGGCGGCAAACGAGTGCGTGCAATCTTGGCCATTACAATTGGACGTGGCCTCCAAGGCCAAGATTCAAATATTTTACCGTTTGCAGCGGCATTGGAAATGATTCATGCTTATTCTTTGGTACATGATGATTTACCTGCAATGGATAATGACGATTATCGCAGAGGCCAGTTGACCACGCACAAAAAATTCGGGGAAGCCATGGGTATCTTGACTGGTGATGCCCTGTTGACTCATGCATTTTGGGTCATTGCAGGTCGCACCCAAGAGCCTACCATTATTCCGGACCTTGTTCGAATATTGGCTCTTGATGCAGGCATTGAGGGCATGGTTGCTGGCCAAGTTGCGGATGTGCTCGCAGAACGTCAAAAAAAAGCCAACGAAATTTTAAAACCCCAAAGCACAGATGCTGAACTTTTGGAATACATCCACAGAAATAAAACCATGGCCTTAATTCTAGCGGCGTGTGAGGGCGGCGCAGTCACTGCCCTGGCCACAAAAGAAGTTCGTGAACAAATCGCTGAGTATGGCCGAAAAATTGGACTTGCGTTCCAAATTGTGGATGATGTTTTGGATGTCGAAGGCACAGAACAAGCTATGGGCAAAAAGGTGCACAAAGACAGTGCATTGGGCAAGCTGACCTATCCTGGCCTTTGGGGCCTTGAAAAATCAAAAGCAATTGCTGCTCAACTGTTAGCCGAAGCATGCCAGATTGTTGCTCATCTCCCTTGTGCTGAGCATCTCGCAGCGCTGGCCCGGTTTATTGTCGCACGTACTTATTGATCCCACATGTGGATTTTCGGAAATTCTAACTTGTTATGCTAGAATATACTAAAAAAAGATCCTTAATCTGTATCAATCAAAAA
>JAKLHB010000330.1 GCA_022710345.1 Planctomycetota bacterium | reverse complement strand
CTTGCTAAACCCTTGATTCTGCTTGCTGGTGGTTCAGATAAAGGATTTGATTATCGGCCTTTGGGGCAAAAGATTGCTTGTGAAGTGCAACATCTGATTTTGATGGGGCAAAATGCCCACAAAATCCAGGCCGCAGTGAAAGAGTATCCCTACAAAACCAATATCCATATCGTCAACACATTAGAAGAGGGGGTGCAGTTGGCTCGCCAAATCTCGCAGCCAGGTGACACAATCACACTATCTCCCGCAAGTGCGAGTTTTGGCATGTTTCGCAATTTTGTAGAACGTGCTCAAATTTTCCAAGATATTGTAGCAAAATATTTTAGCGAATCATAAAAGATCGCTTACCAAAATTCCCAAGCACCTTGGTAAAGCACATACACACCTAAGCATAGGTTGGTTAAGCTATGCGCAATGATACATGCTTTCAGGCTTTTGGTCCGATATAGCAAAAGATTATAAGCAATTCCAGCAATCATGCCCACAAGCCATAAGTGATGTTCCACACCAAACAAAATGCAAGTCCAGATAAAAGAAGACCAGGTAAATGTACCAAGCGGAATTTTTTCAAAATCGGCTGCTATAAGCCAGCGTAGCACAAATCCGCGCCAAAATAATTCTTCGATGACAGGCACGACCACAACAGCCCCTAGAATCCGGATTCCAATCCAAATCCACGCAAAATCTAATGAAATTTCCACCCATGGGTTGAAAATGATGGGCTGCCCTAACCAAGGATAGTAGTGCTGAGGGTGAATCCAAATTCCGAATACCAGCAGACCTATAAAAATTGCCCATGCTAAATGAGCTTTGCCTAGAATTGGATAATATTTAAGCAAGATCAGAATCGAGATGCCGACCAATAATGTTTTGAGTGGATAGCCCCAAAGCAATGTTTTGGGAAAATATGGGATGATTCCTGTGAGAAAAATGAACAAAGCAAATGGTACAACATAAGGAATGGCAGGATATTTTTGAATCCATGAATCCATAGTAAATAATTAAGGGGATTAGGATAAACTCTAATCCCCGTCCTCTCTAAGATTTCTATGTAGCGATCACTCGGCCCTTGAGCAAACGATTGGTTCCTTGGACTGGAACTGCAATTGCAGGCCTTAATTCTCGAATGACCATGCCTGTGGTAGTGTTTGGCTTCGTGCTAATGATGATATTGCCGATGTATTTGTTGACTGATGCAAGAGATTCGCTTCCACAAGTAAAATCTCGAATGTGGAATTTTAACAGCCGACGTAGCACAGGCCGCCACGTTTGAATCCGATTTTTGAGGCGATCAAATGCGGAACATCCACTTGGCCGATCGTCTTCATGGAAAATAGACCAGAAAAATTCCTCAACTCTCCAATAATCAGTAGCTACGCGATAAATGCTATCGCTGTCTTTTTGAATTGTTGCGTCTAGGACTTCTAGGCGACGTTGTAATTCTTGGATTAAGTTATCTCTATATTCATCAAATGGTTCAACTTTTTTATTGATACCTTCTACAGAACACAATGCATTTTGCTGAATTTTAAGATGTTCCAGCAAGATTTCTGTCTCGCCAAAAATGCCTCGCCAATGGCTTGGCCAAGCAGCATGGTTAGAATTTGCAGGAAATTCACCTTCTTGCGGAAAACTGATCACCCAAATCGCATCTTTGAGCAAATTATCATAGTGGCAAATACCAGGGCATAGCAACTCTGTCTCAGGAGAGGTGACCCGGCTTCTAGCCGTATGGATGATTCGTCCTTGTGGATTGGATATATCTGTAAAACTTCTAGGCGTGATTTTATATCCATTTTCTTGAAAGATGCCAACCAAGCTAGCCCAAAGTTGATCAACCCGAGTCAATGTCCCTGCTTGATCATCAAATGGATTGCTTAGCACATTGCTACGCAAGGCAGCAATGCTTTGGATCAATTTGACAACAGTGTCTGGCTTAGCGACATCTGCATCTGGCAACTTCTGCCAATTTCCTACAACATGATTCCACGCATTCAGCAATCTACTTAGAGGAGTTTCAGCAACTACAGGCTCCGGCACAGGTTCAGGAGCAGGTGGTCTTGGTGCTGCAGCGGGCTTTATAATGAGAGTGCGGCCACTGGGTTTTGGTGGAGCAGAAGATGTGGTTACTTCAATTTCTTCATCAGAACTTTCGGCAAATTCATCTTCCCATTCTTCTTCCTGAATGGTCTCAGATAAAATGCTGTCTAAGATTTCTTGAACTTGCTTGGCAGTTTCTTGGTATTCTGTGGAAGATTTTTTAAACAAACCGCAGGATTCTCGCAATGCTTTGACCAGAGAATACACAACCGATCCTTTTTCAGTTTCAGGGGTATTCACTAGGGTTTGCAACAGTGTATCCAATGAATCCTTAGCTGACATGTAGACTCCTTCAGATAGGCTGCGATCAAAATAAGATGAAAACAAATTTTTGTTATTGTACGGATTTAGCATGCAATTAGCAAGATTTTTTTCTGGATGCTATTTAATTTTTCTAAACACCTAGTTTAAATAATCTAAGTATTTATAAAGGAAAATGTTATAATGAAAATACAATATTTTCTGTGGATTTTTCTTTGGGGAATGCTTGGCTTGACGCAAGAAACATTATCGCAAGAGAAAGGCACTGGGATGATTGAATTACAAAAAGCAAAAGCTTTCTGGATTTCCCAAAATTCTTTGGTATGGCCTACTCAGACCCAAGAATGGGAAAAATACATAGTACGGCTCTATAGCCATCCAAATGGACAAATTTGTATTTTACACAACCGCATGATGCTTGGTCATGGTGGGGCTAGCTTTACGCTGCCTTGGAACGGCGTGTTAGGGGATGATAAATCAGATTTAGCAGAAAAAAATTGGCCTTATTTTGCTTATTTTCGGGGTAAACCCAGAATCTCGACAACTCAACTATATGAAAAAATTCCTGAATTGATTCAAGGGGACTTAGTTTTATCTTTGGAAGATCAAACAGGGAATTGCCTGGAAGCCACGAGGATTCAATTCTCTAGCCTTTTGGACAATCTTTATGCTTATGCAGGCAATCTAGGCGTTGAAATGATTATGGATATCCTGCCTACTGAAGGACTTGAGATTGCTGTTGAAGACCTGCCGATCTTACGTGTTTGGGCACCAACTGCCAAATCTGTGCAACTGCATTTATACGATACCAGCACAACCTTGAAAGAAACAGCTATTTTGCAAATGCAACGGCTTTATATAGATCAGCATTGGACAGGGGTATGGTATATCAAAGGGAAGGAAGATTGGATTCGGAAATTTTATCTCTATGAAGTTGAAGTATTTACTAGAGAAACAGGAAAAGTAGAACATAACCTTGTCACAGACCCTTATTCGATCAGCTTAGGCATCAATAGCAGCAAAAGCCAAATCATTGACATCTCTACATCTGAATTGAAGCCCTTGGGATGGGACACCCATACAAAGCCTCCTGTTATTCCAAGAAATATGGTGATTTATGAACTGCATGTAAGAGATTTTAGCGTCCAAGATTCCTCTGTTCCAGAAGCCCATCGAGGCAAATACATGGCTTTCACACATCCTGATACCAATGGAATGAAGCATCTGCGACGTTTGGCACAGGCTGGTGTAACCCATCTTCACCTACTTCCAACTTTTGACATTGCCACGATTGAAGAAAACCCAGAAAAGCAGTTAAAGCCAGCAATTCCCAAAGCTGAAAGCGATTCTCCTTTACCACAGGCCGCGATCATGGAAGTCAAGGACAAAGATGCCTACAACTGGGGCTATGATCCCTGGCATTACATGGTACCTGAAGGAAGCTACAGTACGCAGCCGGATGGAACCCAAAGGATTTTAGAATTTCGCAATATGGTGCAGGCATTGCATCAGCAAGGGATTCGAGTTATTTTAGATGTCGTCTTCAATCATACCCATTCCAAAGGCCAAGAATTAAAATCGGTTTTGGATAAAATTGTCCCGAATTATTACTATCGCCTGGATGAAAACGGTTATGTTTCCTGCAGCACCTGCTGTCCAGACACAGCCACAGAAAACGTGATGATGGAAAAGCTCATGCTCGATGCCTTGAAATTATGGGCAGTGCAATATAAAGTGGATGGCTTCCGCTTTGACCTGATGGGGCACCACACTGTGCAAAATATGAAGCGCATCCAAGAAACCCTAAACGCTCTCACCATAGAACGCGATGGGGTTAATGGAAAAGAAATTTATTGCTATGGCGAAGCCTGGAAATTCGGGTCATTGGATGCCCGAATGCCCATGGATGCTTGCCATCAGGCCAATACTTATGGCCTAGGCATTGGCAGCTTCAACGATCGCATTCGAGATGCAATCCGAGGCGGGACTCCATTCACACACCCAGCCTGCCAAGGCTTCTGCAATGGATTATTTTATGACTACAACCAATTGGACAATCCAGACGTACCCAATGATCTGCCGTTTCAAGAAGTGATGCTTCGCCAATACATGGATCAAATTTCAGTTGGGCTTGCAGGAAATTTGCGCGATTTCAGGTTCACGAATTCCCAAGGCCAAGTAAAATTGGGCAAAGAAGTGCTCTACAACGGAGCGCCCACTGGGTACACAGCAGATCCACAAGAGTGCATTAACTATGCCTCTGTGCATGACAACCACACTTTATGGGACTGCATTGCAGCCAAAGCCCCGTTTGCTGTGCAAGGCAGAAAACCTGCGACTGCGACCATGGAAGAGCGAGTCCGAATGCACAACCTTGCCATTGCCATTATTGCGTTAGGGCAGGGAATCCCTCTTTTCCAAGCTGGCGACGACATACTTCGCTCAAAATCCGGAGACTGCGATAGCTACAATTCTGGCGATTGGTTCAATCAACTTGATTTCGCTTGTCAAAGCACAAATTGGGGTATTGGATTGCCCATTGCAGACAAAAACCAACACCATTGGCCATTCTGGAAGCCAAGGCTCCAAGACCAAACACTGAAGCCACAGCCAACGCATATCACAGGAGCCCATCAGCATTTCTTAGAAATGCTCCAGATCCGCAACAGTTCTCCATTATTCCATTTGCCCAATAGCCAGGCCATCCAGGCCCGATTGTCTTTTCTTCCTAGCTCCCCAGGCGTGATTGTGATGCTAATCCAAGATAATCTCCCTGATTCACCAGCATTGGATGCTCGCTACAAAGCCATTCTTGTGGTATTTAATGCTCTTCCTCAAACTACGACTCTAACTCATGAACTGCTCTATAAACAATCATGGACCCTGCATCCTGTGCTGCAAAACTCCAGCGACCCTATCATGCAGCAAGCTGCCTA
>JAKLHB010000033.1 GCA_022710345.1 Planctomycetota bacterium | reverse complement strand
AGCCCGCCTAATTATGGAAGCCCGCCTAATTATGGAAGCTCACCTAATTATGGAAGCCCGCCTAAAATCCATATTCTTCGATTTTTCGATAGAGTGTGCGGGTTCCAATGCCTAGGATTTCTGCTGCTTTTGTTTTATTCCCAGCGACTTTGGCCAGTGTTCTTTGAATCAGCTCTTTTTCAGCATCTCTCAAGGATGATCCAACCTTGAGCTCAATGACTTCTTTGGAATCGGCTAATTGAGCATTTTGTACCTCAGAGGCAAAGTGGCTTGGCAATAAGGTATCCCCCTCAGCCATGATGATTGCTTGCTCAATTTTATTTTCTAATTCGCGGATATTTCCTGGCCAATGGTAGCTTAATAAAATATCCATGGCTTCTTTGGAAATTCGGCATACAGGCCGCTGGTTAGCTTTGCTAAATACCTGCACATAATGCTGTGCTAAAAGTGGAATATCATCCGCATGCTCTCGTAGAGAGGGTAGATGGATTTGGAAAACTTTGAGCCTGTAGTAAAGGTCTTCCCTAAATTTACCTTGTGCTACGGCTTCTTCTAAGTTAACGTTCGTAGCAGCAATAAATCGGACATCCACACGTTGGGGAGTGTTTTCTCCCAAACGCTCAAATGTGCGAGTTTCAATACATCGCAAGAGTTTGACTTGAATATTTTCTGGAATATCGCCTACTTCATCAATGAATAAGGTTCCTTTATCTGCTTCTTCTAAGCGGCCTTTGCGGCTTTGGAAGGCAGTGGAATGGGCACCTTTTACATATCCAAATAATTCGCTTTCAAACAATGTATCTGTCATTGCACTAAAATTCACAGGAATGAATGGCCCTTCTCGATTGCTGTATTGATGCAGTGCACGAGCGGCTAATTCCTTTCCTGTTCCAGTTTCGCCAGTGATTAACACTGTTGTACGCGCCGGAGCAACTTTGATGATTGTTGCAAAGATTTCTTGCATTGTCCGGCTCACGCCGATCATACCAGCAAATCCTTTTTTTTCTCCGATTTCATTGATTAAGGCCTCTCGATTTTTTAGATGATCTGGCAAGCGCAAAGCACTTTCCACAGTTTGTCGAATCGTATCCAAATCAAGTGGTTTTTCAATAAAGTCCATAGCGCCTGTGCGAATGGCTTTGACAGCTTTTTCAATACTTCCAAAAGCAGTCATCATCACAACCACAGTTTCAGGCTGAATTTTTTTGATTCGGCTTAAAACTTCCAACCCATCTATTCCTGGTAATTTAATATCGCAAAAAGTCAGATGAATCGGTTCTTTTTCAACAATTTCAACTCCTTTTTCGCCCGTTGGAGCTTGAAAAACTGTATAACCAGGCTTGGACAATGCCTTAGATAATGCCAATCGTGCGCTTGCATCATCCTCCACTATTAAAATATTTTTGGTTGGGACCATGCAAATCCTTGCTCCTTTTCGTTATATTGGGTCCTAAACAATCTGGAGTGCTATCGGCCTAAGTCTCTAGCACTCCAAATGAAAGACCTTATAAGATTTTTTCAACCATGACTGGACGATCACTTAAAAGATTGCCTTCTTCTAACATATCTTGAGAAATACGCACCACTCCAGATTTGTCATGTGGTGCTCCAATCTTAATATGAAGAGAACGCAACCCGCCTAGACGGCTACGGTTGTCGCTAAGATACAATAGATCACCTGGTTTTGCATGAAGTTTTTCCATATCCAATTGAGATAATTGAACGCCTCTTTCTTGAACAACTTCAAGCTGCAATCCACAAATCTTGCGGCCAGCGTTTTCTTCATCGGGTTCAGAACCTTTGAATATGCGCATACCCTCTCGAACAGTTGCAGCCACAAGCCCTGGTATTTCCTCGCGTTTTCGTGGTTGAGTGAAGAATGTGATGATGACACCCAGTGCAACCGAGATCAACACACCAAAAAATGCTCGCATGTAGCTATGCCCATCGCTTGGGTCTTCTCCATGTGCAAAAGGCGTGACCATTGCAGGGAAAAACATGGATGTCACATTGATGATAAAGCCAAGCACTAAAGTATAAAATGCTGCTGCAGGAGTGAATCTGCTCCAAACAGCGCCTAGGACAATCACCACAATCATAGGGGGAGTTACTGTGGAACAAAAATGGCTAAATGCTTGGGCCACAGATTCAAATCTCGCATAAAATGGAATCAACGCAAAACCTAAAACACTTGCCGCAATGACGGCATACCGAGCAATCTTCAAATAATACTGATCGGGTTGTCCAGGCTTGATCACCGGTCGCCAAATGTCATTCACAGTGATTGCAGAAACAGCATTGAAATAGGTATCCAACGTTGACATCAAGGCAGCAATCAATGCAGCCATGACAAAGCCAAACACACCAGGCAAGCAAACAGCATTAGTCACAATTACGAAAATATGACGTGCTTCAAAATTGCTTTGTTGCAAAAGCCCAGCATCTTGCATGGCTTTTCCGACCCAACCGGCCCCAGATACTGCAATGGCAGCCAAAGGCATCATCAGAAGCAGAACAACCAACATTGCTTTACTTGCATCACGGGCACTGCGTGCAGACATAAAGCGCATCAATACACCCTGGTTCATGCAGTAAAATGCTATAGTCCCTGTGATTGCATCGTCCCAAAATATTCCAACTGTGTGGTATTCTTTAGGTGCATTAAATCCAGAAAATGGCAGTTGGTGCGATTGAGGCAGATGCTGCCAAAAATTGCCAAAACCACCTAATGAAATGATGCCGAGTACAAAAATCAGCACGCCTGCAAAGACCAAGATACCTGCTTGAAAAAGGTCAGCCATCATCATGGAAGTTTGGCCGCCATGATACATGTACATCAAGCAAATAATAGTCACAATACCTGCGGATAAATAAATATTCACTCCCAACATTCCACGCGCAGCAACGCCAATGGTATACAGATTCATACCAATATAGCCAATCAGATAGACTAAAATAATGATGAGCGCAGCCAATCTAGTTTTGGCATCGAAACGTTTTTCAAAATATTCTGGGATTGAAGTTACACGAGTGAAATAGATGATTGGTAGCCAAATTAGTAAAAATAATGGCATTACATACCAATCCATGGTATAATTCATGGCAGAAGAAAGGCCATTCATATACCCACGTTCTGAATAATTGATAAAACTATACGATCCGACCAACGTAGCAATGCAACTAGTAGCAATCAACCACCAAGCAAATCGTTGGCCACCAAAGAAGAAATCTTTGGTTGATTTTGTGCTTTGACCAAACCAAGTGCCACAGAACAAAATCGCAAGCATATACACAGCGATGACAACATAATCAACAGCTTGTACGTTAATCCGAGGCAATTCTGTTAATACAAAAAACATGGCCAACTCCTTGAATTATCGCATGACCAAATAAATCCACAATGCATGCACAGACATAGAAAACACAAAACCAAAAATAATCAACCATAGCACAATCTTGCCATTGTACGTGCGAAAATTCAAAGTTTGATGGCGAATGGCAACTAGAATGGTGAATAAAAAAAACAATCCACCCAAGCCATATTGATATATAAAACAAAGCCACTGTTCAGGCATTATTTCTCCGATCATGTAATTTTACAAATCTTGCAAAAAGGACTACCAATGAGTAGATTATGCTTCATGATGCTGTTTTGCCTAGTGTTACTAGGCTGCACATCTTCATATTGCAATTTTAACAGCACCTTAGACACAATGAATCTCGTTTTTGTAGATCAATGGAATCGTGGAATCGCTGCCACTGGTGACAATTTTTCAACCGTAGGGCATTATATTGCAGAAGATTTTGCTACGACTGAGTCTCGTTTAGGCAATACGATGAGAACCATTTATGAACCCGTTAGCTTTGAAAATACAGGCAGTCGTATGGAGTACGTAGCTGATCTTTTCATTGGCCAGTGCCAGCGCGGCATTCAAGACACAGAAGCAACAGGTAAAATCATTGCCCAGGCCTTATGCCTTTGTCCAGATTAATCGGGCAAATTAGATGCTAATATATCAAAAATAAATTCAACAAACAAGTAAGAACCTAACTCAAAAATAAATTGAAGACGAAAAAATCATAATCAATTATCGTAAAAAAAGTTATAATCAAATACTTTGTGGCCAGCAACTATGCCGGCCATATTTTGTCAATGGAATTGAGTTGCAGGTGGTGCCTATGATTCAACATCATTGCTTTCTTTATTTCGTTATCCTTTGTTTGGGAACGCTTGGATTTAGCCAAACACCCGCTGAATCATACCAAGCAGGCCAAATTTGCTTTGGGCAAAAAGACTATGTGAATGCAATCCGTCATTTTGAAAAAGCCATGCTGACACCAGAATATGAAATTTTGGCCGGAATATATACGGCAAAATCATACGCAGAATTGCAAAAATATGGTGAGGTTATCTCTATTTGTAGCCGTATATTAGAACAATCTCCTAAGCAAATTGATCTGCTCTATGAGCGGGGAAAGGCATACAAAGCCATTCTTCAATCGCAGCGTGCCCGTGCAGATTTTGAAGAACTCAGACTGTTATATCCGAATAATATCTTTGTTCGCTATCATTTAGGCGACTGTTATGCGCAGTTAAAATTAAACGATTTAGCAATCTTAGAATTTCAAAAAGTCATTTCTTTTTGTCCTGATTTTGCCTTAGGCCATTTGGGCTTAGGTATGGTATATCTAGCAGAAGAAAAGCTTGATTTAGCACAACAGCATCTCGATCTGGCTTTGCAATTTCAGCCTGATTTAGCATTGGCCCATCACCAACTTGGCAAACTGCTCTTGAAGTCCTTTAAATTTCCTGAAGCGATTGAACATTTTCAAGTTATGTTATTGCAAGATTCCCAAAACCCTGAAGCTTGGCATTTGTTAGGCAAAGCACTACAGCAGCAAAAAGAGTGGCAAAAAGCATTGGCTGCTTATACAAAAGCATTGCAATATACACCAGAGGCACAGCATTTACCAATCTTAAGTGACAAAGCACTACTTTTGTATGAATCCAAGCAATGGGAATTGGCCTTAGCCGACATCAATGTGCTTTTAAAACACTATGGAGAAACCAATGCAAGGCTCTATTATCAACGCGGCCTTGTGCTCATGGAACTTAAGCAAACCAAAGCAGCTTTGGAAGATTTAAAAAAAGCCATTGACATTGAGCCAAACTTCGTGGATGGTCAGCTTGCCCTTGCCAATATTTATTCCCAAGAAGGGCCATACCATTCAGCTAAATTGATATGCGATAAATTAATTACCAGAGGCCAAGTGAGTGCCCCAGCTTATTTGTATCGTGCTCGCGCTCTGTTTCAACTGAAAGCTTATAAAGATGCGGTTGAAGATTTTACCGCCAGCATTCAGTTACAAGCAGCTCTCACAGAAGCATATCTAGGCAGGGCAGAAGCATACCTCAAAATTGCTGAACAAAGTCTTGTTCAAATTGATCAATGGTATGAAAAAGCATTGTATGATCTCTCTAAAGCCATTGCATGGGAACCACAAACAGCATCTCATTATAACAAACGCGGCCGTATTTACTATTTTTTGAAACAATACGAGCGTGCCACGCAGGATTTTGATGAGGCCATTCGCTTGCAGCCAGAGACCGCTGATTTTTATTACTACCGCGGCAATGTGAAACAAACACTCAAATGCTGGCGAGATGCCATAGATGATTTTACCTTGGCTATTGAAAAAAATCCTCAGCATCTGAATGCCTATGTAGCTAGAGCACGAACCCATTTCCAAGTGAAAGATTATGATAACAGCCTTGCCGACTATACCAAGGCCATTGCATTGAATCCACAGGAGCCCAAGCTATATTTCTTACGGAGCAAAATTTTCTGGGAAATGAAAAATCCTCAAAAGGCTTTGCAAGACTTGCAACAGGCCATTGCCTTAAAGCCAGGTGATGAAATAGGCATATATTATCATTTTCAAGGCAAAATCCTAGCAGAAATTGGTGAATACGAAAAAGCACTCACTGAAATCACCAAAGCCATTGAATTGCAGCCTGATTACAAAGAATTTTATGAATTGCGCAGTATGATTTATCGTAAACTTAATCGTGTGAAAGAAGCTGAAGAAGATCTCAAAACAGCGCAAAATTTAGAGCCATTGCATTAACCAGGCTTCCGTTAATTCGATGTCCTAGCATAACCCTAGTTGCTAGTTGACTAGGGACGCGACGCATAGCTACGAATAATGGGTGCGCCGATGTAGTTTCTAGCAATTGTGCCCTATAATCATAGGAATTGCAAAGACTTAACGCCACTGACCTAGATCTTTTCCGAACTAGACTCGGCTGGGAAAGGAGCTGGCGGAAAGGGGACATCGAAAGGCTCACATCAAGCCTTAGATGTTCTGTCTAAGATGGTAATGATTACGTACAGGAACTATGTTAAGTCTCGTGTGGCCTTACGTATGGCAGGCCAGTCGTTGAAAGACGTAATGATGTTAAATGACCTCTCAGAGAGAACTGACCTAGGAGAGGAAAAGAAAAAAAAAGGCTAGTTCAAACAGATACCATTGCTGTCTCTGACACTAACCTGTAAGCAGGGATAAGCGCTCAGCCAACTATCATAAAAGTTGAGTGCAGAGAACGCATAGAATCTAAAACCATCGTATTAAATGCTAAAGATGAACTTCGGGATTTACATACAGCCCCGTTCTGCACGGATGCAGGACCCAGTTAGAAGGAAAGTGCAGGGTGTATGTAGACAGAGTTTCAATAGTAGGGATAAGACCCGAAGTGAAACAGAGAAAGCCCTTAAGGAAATAATTAAATTGGAGATGATATGCGTAACTATATTTTGATCGGAAACGACAAAATTACGGCATACGTAAAGCCAGTTGAAAATTTCCTTAAAAGGAAAGGGACATTGCAAACCTTCGGCGCACCTGATACTGGTGTCAGTTCATCGCACCAAGGTTCGCCCGACTTCGAACTGGCATATGTGCAACTTCTAACTTCATTGTCAACTGTTCAAAACTTACAGATCGGAGTCAAAAATTGAACTACTTTAGCGAACCATTGCCATCCTTTAAGGTCGTGTACTATGGCACCGGGCTAGCTGGGAAAACGACAAGTTTGGAAATCATACATACAAAAACCCCCCATCTCTATAGGAGTGAATTGGCGAAGTTGACTAACCGCGTACTTGTTCTCAATATTCTTGTGCCTATAAATTCGGAGACAGGACGAGCGGAGAGGCTACTCCTTCGTACAAGCCCTGGACAGATATCTTATGACATTGGGAAACTTCTACTCCAACGCTCAGATGCCGTAATCTTTGTAGTAGACTCACAAATATCCAAACGTGAAGAAAATCTAGAATCCTGGCAGAATCTGCAAAGCAATCTCCGCGAGCATGAAATCTCTTTGGACAATCTTGTGGTAGCCTTGCAAGTAAATAAGCGGGATTTGCCCGATGTTATGACTGTAGAAAAGATAGTTGCCGACATCAACTATCCGCCCGCCAAAGCATTTGAATCCGTAGCCCTAACAGGAGAAGGTGTGTTCACATGTTTGAAGTGGGTTGCTCAACAACTTCATACTAGCCAATATCTATCTGGACAAATTCGATGAATACATGAAACAACTAACAGACAATTATACGGTCAGCACAATAGTAACCAGGAAAAGCAAAGACGGAACGACTTATCAAGTCATCGAAAAAAACCGGAAAATAGGCAAGAAGAGAATGCAAGCTATGGGAATTTCCAAGAGTGGAACCCTTGGCTATGTGAGATATGCTGATGATGGAGTGGCTTTCTGGAATGGCCCGCTGTCGGAGCTGTATAAGATTAAAGAGCTGTGTAGGACCTTCCTCAGAGAGAGACTAAAACTCGAACTGTCAGAAGAAAAGACGGTCATAACCGACATAGAAAATGGGTTTAAGTTCATAGGATTCTATTTCATTAGAAAACGAACGTCTAAATCCCAAAAAGGAATAGGCAAATACGTTAAATACCCATTAGTACTGGCACCTAAGCAAAGTATACACAGAATCAAGAAAGAGATAACAAAAATTTGCCGAGTCTCCACTATCAAAGGATATGACCAAAGCTACACAATTCTTAAGCTGAATCAAATCATAGACGGATGCTATAATTACTTCAAGAACACCTCGTATCCTTGCAATGTGTATAACACTATCTTTAGTCACGCCATCTGTCAATATTGGTATTACCTCAAAAGGAAAGGCTTCAAATGGAAAGAAGCCAAGAAATTATTCTGGAAGATGGTAGGAAGTCGTAAGACCTGGACGTATAACAAGTACGCGATTAGAATCCCACCTGAAACCTGCAAGGCAGCAAATAAAACTGTAAAGCAGGGGCGATGGATATAACGCACACAGACAGATATATGAGTCGAAAGCAACCTTCCAAAATCTCCAGAATGTATCCTAATGACCCAATAGTACCAATGGATGGAAGTTGGCGCATTCTGAGAAGTAAGATACTTGAGCGAGACAAAGGTAAATGCGTATTTTGCGGAAAACTTGCAACCCAAGTTGACCATATTTTCACCAAAGCAGAATGTACGTGCAACATCAAGCTTAGAGCATACCATGGCTCGGCCTAAACTTCAAATTCTTAATCTTATGCCTATAAAATGTAGGTTATAGTGCCTGCGCAAACACGCAGGCATCTCTATTTTATCCCAAACGCTTTTCGCATTTTTCACTTCATCACAAACACTCGGATAGCTTTTCGGCTGCTGTCTAAGACAAGAATTCGTTGTTGATTGTCTATGGCAATATCCAAGGGTTCAATGCCTGTGCCTAGGGATTCATAACCAGCGACCACTCCGTGGAATTTCCCGTCTGGTGTGTAGATTTTAATTCTGCAAAGTCCTTTTTCGCTGGTGATGAAAAAGCCATTTTCTAGAATGGCGATATGGCTAGGATTGCAGCATCCTGAAAATCCTTGGATTTCGAAAGACGCGATTCCCCAACATGACTTCCATTGGCCATCGTTGGCATAATTTTCTACAGAATGTCTTCCTGGATTGGTGATCCATATTTGCTGGTCTTTGGTGATTGTTACATCTAAATGAGGTTGATAGATCACTAGGCCAGGAATTTTGCGAGCATCATCTTTTTCCCCAAAGCGTCGCTGAATCCGGCCATCCAAGCTATATTGCAGCACGACTTTATTGCCTGCATCGCCAACAAAAATAGAGTCTTTGGCAATAGCAATGGAGGTGAGATACGTGCGTGGGCCTAGTTCTGGCCAATGGGCTTTCAATTGGCATGTTTGATCATACACTGCAATTGCTTTATCTGTGCCAACATAAATAAGTCCTGTTGGATCAATAGCTACGCATCGGGCGATGGTGGGCAATTCTTGGGTACGCAATATCTTGCCGTCTAAATCTAAAAGTAATAATTGGCGATCACCTGTAATCGCAATGATTTGGTCTGAGGTAGCAATTCCATATAGTTGTTTCAATGGAATAGGCATACTAGGCTTTTCTGTGCATTGGATCAAGCTAGGGTCTGTTTTTTGGTACATGCCCATATCGTATTCATAAGGATTATCCGTAGGTTGCTTAGAATCGCATCCTATACCCAAAAAAAACATACTTAAAAAGAAGCTTGCAAGAGCATGGATGTATTTGAGCATAGTAAGGCCTTTCACAAAAAAAGCCATGAACCAAGGTTCAATGCCTTGCTTCACGGCTTAGATTACGGATGAAAAGTTACTCTTTTGTTCCGCAGCATATTAGCCATGAACCAAGGTTCAATGCCTTGCTTCATGGCTTAGATTACGGATGAAAAGTTACTCTTTTGTTCCGCAGCATATTAGCCATGAACCAATGCCTTGCTTCATGGCTTAGATTACGGATGAAAAGCTATTCTTTTGTTCCGCAGCATTTTTTATATTTTTTTCCGCTGCCGCAAGGGCATGGATCGTTGCGGCCAACTTTTGGCTGAGTTCGCTTAATAGTCTTGGGTGTTGCATTTCCTTCGCTTGCGGCCCGTTGGGCTTGTTCCCAAACTTCTCGGTCCATGGACTGGAAGTTTTCTTGGGGTTGTTGGCTAAGCTGAGATCGTTTGCTGACAGCTACTTGGGGTTGAGCTTGGCCACCCATCGGGGCAAAGTTAACGTGGGAAAATTGCGCTGGTTGCCAGATATTGGACAAGCTACTCATATCTGCTTTTTCAAACTTTAGCTTAAAGATGAGGTCGCTGATTTGTTCCTTGACTGCTGCAATCATTTCATCAAACATGCGATAGCCAGAACGTTTATATTCCACTTTAGGGTCGCGCTGAGCATACGCTTCGAGGCCAATTCCAGATTTTAGCTCGTCCATTGCATAAAGATGATCTTTCCATTTTGAATCAATGGCATCTAGGAGCAGATAGCGTTCCAATGCTCGCATCAATTCAGGCCCCATGGATTGTTCTTGTCGCTCATATCGTTGCTTTGCAGTTTGTATGAGTTTTTGCTCAGCCTCTTTGTAATTTCTGGTTTTTAGATCACTTGGAGGTATAGTAAAATTTAGTTTAAATGAACACCATTCGCTCAGCCCTTCAAAATCCCATTCATTAGGCGATGTGTTGGAAGGCAGATACCGATCAATGGCATCTAAAATGCGATCTTCGAGCATTTCCCAAATCATGGTTTTCAAGTCTTGGTTTTCCAAGACGCGCCGGCGTTGATCATACACAATTTTGCGTTGTTCATTCATCACTTCGTCATATTCCAAGAGGTTCTTGCGAATTTCAAAGTGGAACTGTTCCACACGTTGTTGTGCTTTTTCAATTCCGCGGCTGATCATTGAATGTTGAATATTTTGGCCGCCTTGCATGCCCATTTTCTTCATCAGAGCAACCATGGTTGGTGGTGCAAATTTTCGCAAGAGATCGTCCTCAAAGCTCAGGTAAAAACGGGAGCTTCCTGGATCCCCTTGCCGTCCTGCACGGCCGCGCAATTGGTTATCAATGCGTCGGGCATCATGTCTCTCTGTGCCAATGATATGAAGACCGCCTAGGTCTGCCACTCGTTCACATAATTTCAATGGTGCCATTTCATGTTCTACCCAAAATTGGGCTAAACGTTGTTGAAGATCAGCTAATGGCACTTCTGGGTTAGCCTCTTGCAAAAAGACTTCTGCCCAATGCCGGGTTAGTTTGGCATCAATGTCAGGGTCAGTTAATTCTAGTTTCTTGGGTGCCAGCCGATATTTTTGCCAATGTTCAAGCAATTGCTGCTTGGTGAATTTGCCTAAAACAATATCTGTTCCACGACCTGCCATGTTGGTGGCAATGGTTACACGGCTTAGTTCTCCAGCACCTGCAATAATCTGGGCCTCTTTTTCATGGTACTTGGCATTTAATACTTGATGCTCAATCCCACGTTGTTTTAGGAGATAGGAAAGGTATTCAGAAATCTCAATGGAAATGGTGCCAACCAAAAGTGGTCGGCCCGTGTGGTGGTACAATAGGATTTCTTGTACAATAGCCTCGAATTTCTCTGTCTTCGTACCAAAAACAACATCGTTATAAGACCTACGAATTAGAGGTCTATTGGGCGGAATGACAACCACGTCCAGGCTGTAGATTTTATCGAACTCAGTGGCCTCTGTCATTGCTGTACCAGTCATTCCAGCCAATTTTTTATACAGCTTAAAGTAATTCTGCAAGGTAATTGTGGCTAGTGTTTGGTTTTCCTCTCGAATCCTCAATCCTTCTTTGGCCTCGATAGCTTGATGTAGCCCATCACTCCATCGTCTTCCAGGTTGCAAACGTCCTGTGAATTCATCTACAATCACAATTTCGTTGTTTGCAATCACATATTCACGATCAATTTTGAAAAAATGATGTGCACGCAAGGCTTGGGTAATGTGATGCGGCCAATCCATATTCCGGCCTGTGTAGAATGAATCTACGCCTGCCAATCGTTCGGCTAAGTCTATGCCTGCTTCTGTAAGGATCGCAAGTTGTTCTTTTTCTTTTAGCTCGCAGTGTTTTCCTACTTCTAAACGCCGAGCTATTTTATCGGCTGCATAGTACTTTTCTGTGGATTCTTCTGCTGGACCAGATATAATCAAAGGGGTACGTGCTTCATCAATGAGAACAGAGTCAACTTCATCAACAATGGCATAGTAATGCTCGAGTTGGCATTGATCTTCTTTGTACATTTTCATGTTGTCGCGGAGATAATCAAATCCAAACTCATTGTTGGTGCCGTATGTGATGTTGCACGAGTATTCTCGGATGCGTTCCTGTGGGCTCATTTCGGACTGGATGCAGCCAACGGTTAATCCCAATGCCTCATAAACCGGCCCCATCCAGTTGCGGTCACGTCGTGCGAGGTAATCATTGACCGTGACAATATGCACAGAATGTTGCAAAGCATTCAAGTATGCAGGGCATGTGGCCA
The DNA here is from genome assembly GCA_022710345.1 of Planctomycetota bacterium. GTDB lineage: Bacteria > Planctomycetota > Uabimicrobiia > Uabimicrobiales > JABWCH01 > JAKLHB01. The sequence continues at coordinate 9,015 of JAKLHB010000033.1, read as the reverse complement.
CCAAAGTTTTGCCTTCGCCTGTGATCATTTCTGCGATTTTACCTTGGTGAAGTACGATAGCACCTAGCATTTGGACATCAAAGTGGCGTAGTCCAATTGTTCGTCGAGAAGCTTCGCGTACAGCAGCAAATGCTTCAGGCAATATCTGGTCTAAAGTTTCTCGATTCTGCAAACGATTTCGAAATTCTTCGGTTTTGGCTTTCAATTGATCATTGGTCAAGGCCATAAACGCTGGCTCTAATGAGCCAATCTTATGGACAAGAGGCCACATTTCTTTGATCAAACGTTCATTTCGTGAACCAAACAGTTTTACCAATAGTTTACTCAAAAATTCGCTGATTTGTTCAATCATAAGCTTTCCTCATGGCAAATCGTAACTTGGTCTTGTTCGATTTTAACCCAGTCATTGGTTTTGAATTGTGTGATATCGAGTTGGTCTAACATAGGAATTTCCGCAATGATCGCTCCTACTGCTACAATGGCTTCGCTTTGTTGGTTAATGATCGCAAGAGGCGCTTTGCCATTTTTTTTCAAACGATATAGAGTATAGGAACCAACAGTGCTTCCTTTACCAGTTGGGAAAATAAGAATCTTTCCAGCAATGCATTCGCCAGATAAAGGATGATTTTTTTCAATCACAATGCCTGTATCTGGGTCAACCATGCCTAAAAAACCCATAGGCTCTGATGATACAAGAGCTTGCCCTTTGACAACTCCAGCTTTGATGACTCTACCCTGCATCTGTGAATCTCCCTGAAAGAGCGGCATCTACACAAGCTCGAAGATTACCATACCGTACTTGTACTCCACAATGGGATGGAGCATAATATGCTGCTTTTGCTGAATTGGTGGCTATACTCCGGATGCCCAAATCTTGAAGTGGTGCTACAATCATGCATGTATCGCTCACAATGTGTGCTCCTGCATTTTCAATAATTTTCGCCAATCCAGCTCGTTGAGCAAAGTAATAAGTCGGGGCTGCTGTGGTGATCCAAAATTTGGCTTTGACTTTTTTGCCCATCAATAATCCTGCGATATGTTGAATTTCTTCCCATGAAGCATGGGGACAGCCAATAGCTACCATGTCAATATCGCTTGCAGTAGAATTGAGCTTTTGGTATCCATCTTGCAAATCTTGTATTTCAATGGTTTGATAATGATCGGCAAGCGTATGCTTCATGCTAGCTTCTGGAGTTAACCCTTCGATATGGAATAAGGCCACAGACCCTACGGCTGCCATCGCAGCCCCTAGGGCTTTCAGTTGCGGCAAAGTAGCATGGTGAATGCCTCGAAAATATGGAATGCTATTTTGAACCAACTTGCCAACTTTATATCCCAAGGCTCCAAAATCAGCCTCGTTCTGCAATGGGCATTGCACTAATATGAGATATGAAGCCAGTCTAGCGTGGTCTAAATGCAAACCATAGTTTGCGGTTTTGCCTAAGAGCGCAGCGGCTAAGGCTGATGGTCCGCCTTCTCGATTTGTTCGGCTTCCTAGGACAGAATTGGCAAAAGCAATAGCAGAACTTTCTGCCCAGGCTAAATGGTCGCCTAATTTAGGCAAGTTTCCAATTAAATATGGTGTGCATGAGCAAATAGGCGGGATTTGAAATTGCTGGAAGCAATCAATGACCTGCAATTGTTTTTTTGCAAAGTCATCTTTGAATCCTAATTCTTGCCAATGTTCTAAATCCATGCCTGCTGGATTTAGGGTCGTGGGCACACTCACTTGTCCGCCTTGTTTAGCCCATTCATGCAAAAATTCTAACCCAGGATCGCCTAAGTTTTTATAAGATACTCCAGAGATTTGGGCACTGACAATTGGAATTAAATTCTCTGCTCCGTAGATTTTGCCCAAAGCTACCACAATTTCCATGGCTTTTTGGCGAGCTGGTCCTTGTTTTCCATCTAAGATGGATTTTTCTTCATTCGTAAGTTCCACAGCACTTACTTTCTGATAAATGGGAAAAACTGATTCTAACGGATGTTGGGCGACCGACAGGTCGTCATCAAACAACAAACTACCGAAGAACCTATCAACTCTTTGCTGCCTGTGCCAATTCAACGGCTAGAAACTAACCGACAGCATCTGCCTAGCATCTGCTGCAATTGGCGAAAGAGAGCAATGTTTGTAAAGTTTCCCAAAAAAACGTTATAATCACTAAAAAAGTGTGGTATACTACAACAGCATGCAAAATATATCACAAACTCGCATAAAATACAATCAGAAATTATACTTGACAACCGAGGACTTTTTATGAATTTACGTTGGTATATCAATTTATTACTATTGATTTTGCTTGGAGTTATATCGCTTCCATATTGGATATCCGATCTGTGGATGGATGAATTGGTTTCCTTAGGCGATTATTGGACGCAGCCAAATTTTTGGGACATCTTTATGACATATCCTATGGCCAACAACCATATACTGTTTTCGGCTGAAATGTGGTGCTGGGTACGTTTGGTGCCTGATCCAACTTCTGAGTGGTGGCTGCGAATGCCATTGATGGGGCATTTGCTATTGCTTTGGCTGATTCTTTGGTGTCATCGCAATCGTTTTTCGCAAACCTATTGGCTCTTAATACTTACATTTTTATTAAGCCCTGTATTGTTTAACTTTCTATTTCAGTTGCGAGGGTATAGTCTGTCTTTAGTGCTAGCCACATTAAGTACGTTAGGCTGTATCGAAATGTTGGAAAAAAATAGCCATGGGTTTTGGAAAGTTTTCTTAGGCTGTGTGCTTTTACCTGGAATCATGCCTACAAATGGATTATTTTTGATATCATTATGGCTTTTCTTAGGCATTGAATTTTGGCGAACGCATGAGTCTAAAATACAGTGGATCAAATGGTGTATCTTAGCGTTTGGCATGGGAATTGGCTCTTTTCCTTATCTTTGCATGGGTGGAAAATTCTTCACTGTGATGCAAAGTCCTTGGGGATGGGAAAATTCGTGGGCTGCATTGGGAAATCTTTTTCTTGGCCTTTTTGTGCATTTATTTATTCCATGCATGATTTGGCTTATTTTTTGCTTAAAAAAGAAAATAATGTTGGTTGAAAGATCCATATCAACACCTAAGTATTGGATATGGATTTTGTTATGCATTGCTGGTATTGTCATACCAATTTTTTTACGTTCACCTTCACCATTTCCCAGGGTATTTTTAGTATTTTTTCCAATATTCACCATGCTTTTTTTTCTTTATCTCGAAGCTTTATGGAATAAAGCTGCCAATTTTTTGACTAAAAACTGGACTTTGTTTTATCTCCTAATATTTTTGTTGCATTATTTCGCTGTAATTGATATAACCAATATGATCAGGAATGCCAAAGTCGCTGTGGGGGATGCTCCCCAAAATTTGTTGGAACAATACTATCGTTTTAGTCAAGATGCTTCCAAAACAATACAAACGATAACAGCAACTTATTCACCAGATTCCATTTGGCTAGTGGCTGATTTTCATCAATGGCTCGCACTTCGCCATTATGGAATGCTCGCCGGAATCCCCCCAGAACGAATACTGGATGCACGCAATATAGCATACTATCCTAATATACCAGAGCTTCTCAAACAAGAAGGTTGCGTTCTATGGATTGCATCAGATGCTCAAACAGCGTTTGCCATCATGCCGCATGGTGTTGCTAAACCCAATCGGCTTCGTGCTATGTTTGGGCATGGGATGTATCAAGTATTTGTCCTCATTCCTTAAAGCTTGTTGTATTAGAAAGGCCAAATATGTCTATTCTAAAAATTGCAGAAATTTTAGATATGGGAATTGAAAAAGAAAAAAAACGCCGTGATTTCTACGGCAAACTCAAAACCCTATATAAAATCCCTGATTTAGTCAAACTTTTTGGGGATTTAGAGAAATGGGAAGAAGAACACGTAGCGCGATTTACCAAAATCAAGGAAGAACTAGCCAAGGAACAGGATACCTACCAATCCTACCAAGGTGAACTTGAAAATTATATTCATGCATATTTGGATCATCGGTTATATTATGATGTGGATAGCTCAGCTTTGAAAGATAAGCTTCAAAATCCAGATGATGCGTTGACCATGGCCATGCACTTTGAAAAAGATGCTATTATTTTCTTCACAGAGCTATTAGATTTAGTGCATGAATCCCAAAAATCCATTATTAAGCAATTGATCAACGAAGAAAAACAGCATCTTTTATATTTATATAATATCCGCAAACAATTAAAAATAAAATAGTTACATGCATATTTATTGCTGATTTGCTTATTGAACCAAAATGCAAAGACGAAATGTTGAGCAAATTTTGAAAAAAGATACCCTTTGCTGTTCAGAAGCAAAGGGTAAATGAATATCAGCGATGCAGGTTCTCTACAGTTTTACTTTTGATGGAATGGGCATATCCTTGAATGCACGAGATTTGATCCAAGAATTAAAAACACAACTCAAAAAAATCCAAGAAACATACGAAGTTCATGATCCTCAGGGAGACAAGCTTTGGGAGTATGTTGCCCAAATTGTAGATCAATTGAGCCATATCATCCCGGCTGAAGATCCTCAAAGCCAAACAAAACGTTCTTTGGGTGCGAAATTGGCTATAAATACCAAGCGACTCAGGAAATTAATGCCGCCAACTAAAAAAATGCCTACTATACCTCAGGCCCCTCAGGCCCAATGGTTGAGCCCCTCAGAGGTCCAAGAGTTACTTGGAGTGTCTGCAGATACATTAGAAAGTTTATTGGCAGGACATCACATTCGGCCCATGACGATCAATGCCGAAAAAATGTATTCAGCCAATGAAATTCTATTACTACAGAATAAGTTACGCCAAGATGCTGTAGAATCAGAATTACCAGGTCAAGAATCTCAAACAGAGCCTCAATTAAATGAAGAATTAAAATATGATCAAGAATTAGTTGAGTTTTTAGCAACTTCGGCTGTGCCCTTGCACTTTATTCCCAGAGGAACATTTTTTTTGAGTAATACAAAAAACGGCAATTATAATGCTCTCAATATCTTTATCATCATCAGCCAAAGGTTGTCATCTAAAAATGTTCAAGCTGTATTGGAAGAAGTCTACAGCTTGTTGCACCAAAGAGATCAATTATTTGCTTATACACAAGAATTGGTAGAACGAGAATTAAACTCTCCTTATTTTTTTAATTTATGCCAAAATGAAGAAACGTGCGAGCAATTAACAATAGCACTTTTGATGAGAAATCTGCTAGCTCGGTATTATGCAGATTTTGCTTTGATGAAGTTGGCTGCTAAAACATCAAAGGGGAGTTCTTTGCCAGAACAATTATCTTCTTTTGCTCCTCTTCATATTTCAGAACTAGCAGCAGCCATTCTATGGCCGCCTAGCGAGCGTGATGCACAAAAACGAGAAGCTTTGGTTGGATATGGTGAAAAAGAAAAAATTTTATATATGCTAATTCGTTTAGGGGAAAATAACCCCATTGAATTTGATCTCAATAAATTGTAAGTTTTAAAGTAAGACCTGATAGCATTCAGGTTATGGCTGATTTGAATCAGGAGTTTTTATATGAAGAATTTCAAATTTTTATTGATTGCAATATTTTGTGGTATCATGAGCTGTGGAAATCAACAAACTTCTTCCACGAGTTCTACTGCAGAGTCTCAAGCCCCAGCGCTTTCCGCTGAAGCGAAGGAAGCTGCAACTGCACCAGCCAGTGCTGGAGTAACACAAGAAAGCACATTGCTGGCAAAGGCTAAACCAGTTGCAGAAAGTATCGAACAAGCCCAGCCAACTTTAGCAAGTGTTGAAGCAACCAAACCGGCCGCAGAAACCATTGAACAAGCCAAGCCGATACTAACAGCCATTAAAGAAGCTGCGCCAAGTGAAAACGCAACAGCACCTTCTTCTAAATGGGTTTTGGTTGTCAAATCCAATGCTTTGGTAGAACCAGATCAAAAAGCCGAAGTTTTAAAAACTGTGAAAGAAAAATGGTTTCAAGAGCAACCTTTTGAAGAAATAGCATACGAAGACTATAAAATAGACAATTACATTGGAAGAACTGTGGTGAATATGGAATGTATGCGCCAAGCCGGAAAATTTCATTTTGCAATTCGCACAGGAAAAATATTAGAAGATGGCGCAGAGGAGAGAATAGCTGGCCCTCAAGGTTTTCTTGATAATCGTAGCACTCTTCAAGATTTAATTCGAGAAATTCAAGCCTTGAAATAAGGAAACCCAAAGTTTTATGAAGTTACTTGGTATTGACTATGGCAAAAAGCGTTTAGGCCTCGCCATTTGTGGGCCAATGAAAATTGCCAATCCTTTGGAATTATTGGTACGCCAAGACACTGAGCGAGATTTGAAAGCCTTAAAAGCAATCATTGAAGAGCATGAAATTATTAAAATTGTCATTGGTTTGCCTAAAAATATGAACAATACCTTAGGAGAAATGGCTCAAGAAGCCACACAATTTGCAGAATTTTTAGAAAAAGAAACGCAATTGCCTATTGTGCTTTGGGATGAAAGATTGACAACAGTACAGGCTGAACGCAGTTTAATTCAAGCCGGTCTTACCCGGCAAAAGCGCCAAAAATCACGAGATTCCATTGCCGCAGTCTTTATGCTTCAAAGCTATGTGGATGCCCAAGATTTTAAATAGATGCAACATTAGAAGTGATTATAGAGTACGTAAATCAAGAGCTACAAAGATACGATTGCAAAAACCGTATAAGCATGATCTGCAGCCATTGGGCTTATACCAATGCTATTAAGGGTTGACGGCTGCAACCAAAAATTTGATTATTGCTGGATGACATTCTGCATTTTCGTATGCATAACATAATATAAGGCATCTTGTTATAAATGCAGCCTTAAAGCTGCGACTATGTAATTGTGTTGATGTAACGACATTCAGCATACCTTAATGGCAAGGCGCATATATAATTCTTTGCGTTCAGCTCGTCATTGGTGAAAAGGTGCCATTTGCTATCAAGGCACAAATTTCTTTTATGCTAAATTAGAAAATAAACGCGCGTGCATGCGACCCGTGCAATTTCTCAATCCGCAATATTTTGCAAAGATAATCCACAAATTTCGGACAAAGGAGGAACAGTTGTGCTAACTGCCAAAGATATTCAATTTGCAAAAAAAATTTTGGCAAAACAATTGATTTCTAGTGGAGATATGCAAAAATATATAGATGAAGTAGAAGATTTACAAAAAGCTGGTAGAACAATAGACCTACAAACGTTTCTAGTAGAACATAAGCTCATTGCAGCAGATGAATTGCAGGTTGCTGAAGCAACGAAAAAAAGAGTGGTGCATTGCAGCAAATGCAAAGCCATGTATCATGCCCATGATGAAGATGTTGGGACCAGGTTCAAATGCAAAAATTGTGGCATGATTGTTGTTGTGCCCAGGCCTGGCCAAACTCAAGCAATTTCCATCAAAGATTTGAAAGCTGCGGCTAAAGAAATAGGCCCTATCACACGTTCTGTGAGAAGACAGCCTGCACCAGAATCTCAAGCAACAGATTCAGAAGAAAATGAGAATCCCAATTTGCTAGGTTCTGCAAAATTAGTAACCGCAAAAATGCCCGTGCAACGACGTAGCCAAACACAAAAATTAGCGAAAGCGACTCCTACGCAGACCAAACCACCTACAGGAGGGATGAAAGCTCAGCCTGCAAAAGACTCACGCTCACAAACCGCGCGTTTAGAAAAACAGCCTGGGCCAGCACAAGCCTCTCTTTCCAAAACCATGCGTTTAGAAAAACAGCCTGGGCCAGCACAAGCTGCTCATTCTCAAACTGCACGCTTAGAAAAACAGCCTGGGCCAACACAAGCTGCTCATTCTCAAACTGCACGCTTAGAAAAACAGCCTGGGCCAACACAAGCTGCTCTTTCCAAAACCATGCGTTTAGAAAAAAAGCCTGGGCCGACACAAGATGCTCGTTCTCAAACTGCACGCTTAGAAAAAAGCAAGGTACATCCGGCTAGTGAGACCAAAGCAATTGCCAAGCCTAAAACTGGAATATTAGGCATGCTTGCTAAAACCATGCGGTTGGAACGCCCTATTGTAGAATCGAAACGGCCATCCCAAGAGCCACCACCTAAAGCACCTGAACAAACATTACTTTTAGATCTTGATGCATCTAGCAGTGCAACATCAACTGAGCCGTCTCTTTTAGAGCCTGAATCTGCTACTGAGTCTCCTCTTTTAGAGCCTGAATCATCTACTGAGTCCCCTGAGTCTCCTCTTTTAGAGCCTGAATCTGCTACTGAGTCTCCTCTTTTAGAGCCTGAATCTGCTACTGAGTCGTCTGAATCATCTACTGAGTCTCCTCTTTTAGAGCCTGAATCTGCTACTGAGTCCCCTGAGTCTCCTCTTTTAGAGCCTGAATCTGCTACTGAGTCCCCTGAGCCATCTACTGCTGAGTCTCCTCTTTTAGAGCCTGAATCTACTGAGTCTCCTGAGTCATCTACTGCCGAGCCTCCTCTTTTAGAACCTGAAACATCGGAATCAGAGAACGCAGAGGCACCGGATGAAGACTTAGATGAAGACAAGCTGGATGCTCTTATTGCAAAAGCTGATAGTGAAGAAGCTGAAAAAGCTCACGTTGAGGCTGAGAAGACTAAAGCTGAAGAAGCTGAACGAGCAAAAAAAGAGGCTGAAGAAGCTGAACATAATAAAAAAATATATGATAATGAGCTCTTTTTTATCACACAAAATATTCCTGAACAGCCATCAGAACTAACAACACCTGAAACAGCAAAAACATCTAGTGAAGCTCAGGCTACGGAGGAAAAGACAACTAGCTCTGATGCAACAACCTCTGGAGAAACGGATGCTGCAAGTGATGCGGGCATGACTATCTCTGGAGAAGAACCTGCTTCAGCAAGCACCGGCATCACTATCTCTGGAGAAGAGCCTGCAACCACCGGCATCACCATCTCTGGAGAAGAGCCTGCAAGCACTGGCATCACCATCTCTGGAGAAGAGCCTGCAAGCACTGGCATCACCATCTCTGGAGAAGAGCCTGCAAACACTGGCAT
>JAKLHB010000329.1 GCA_022710345.1 Planctomycetota bacterium | reverse complement strand
ATTCAGGCTACCGCGCAACGACATGATTTCGTCGTGCAGCTTTTTCAAATTTGCTTGAACAGTATTCACGTTGGCTTGAACAGTATCCACGTTGGCTTGAACAGTATCCACGTTGGCTTCGATGTCTTTGATTTTGTCTGCCATACCTGCTTTTTCTTCTTCCATAGATTCCAACCGATCCAAGATTTCCAGGACATGCTTGTGCAGATTTTCCTCTCTGTGAATTTCTTCTGGATCGTCTGGATAAAACAATGGATACTTTATAGCTCGGATGCTGATCACTATGGTTGGCTCTTTTGTGATAAAGATCACATTCGACATACGATTCCATTCAATTAAATCAATCCGTTCCAAATGCAGCAACATCGGGACCAATTCTTCTACATTTTTCTTCATAAAATCTTGAATTTTGGAAAATGGCACTGCCTTTCCCTTGCGGTTCACTAAAAATTCCAGGATTTGATAAATATCTTTGCCGAATTTAATAAATGTGGGATAGGCTCTCCAGTTGCGAACCAGGTACCAATGCCAAAAATCATAGATCTTTCCTGCCATGTTTCCACATTCAAATTCATACGCCTGCTCCAAACCTGCCTTACTGCTGAAATCCTTTTTTTTGCCATACAATTTTTCGTACGTTAAGCTTTTGGCAAAAACACTGCGCATGAAATACGGGTTCCCATCCACCCATTCATACAAGATATCTTCGATTCCATCAAAGCCTTGAATCTTGAGGGCCTGCGTGGTTCTCCGCATCAATTCTTTGCTGTCTTCCTTTTCCAATGGCCCAAATGGAATTCGTTCAATTCGATATTCCAATGCGGGCGGCAACGCTTCTTCCATCCGTGTGGTTAACCCTGATCCGCTGAGGACAATAAAGATGTCTTCATTACAATGGTATTCGGTCATCATAGGAATGCAATTGCAACTTTCTCCATTTTCATCCACAAATGACCGGCCGATCTCTTGGTATTCATCTAGCATAATCACTGGAGAAAGGTCAAAACGACTTTTTAATTCTATCGGAATATCCAAAGATCGCTGTATCATGGTGTATAAAGGATATTGTATTCCTTTATCATACCAACGTTGAATGAAATTGTGGAATGGTTCATAAAATCTCTCTTTAGCTTCTGGGTTCAAACTGTCTAAACAATCTAATAAAAAATCAATCTTTATATTGTTTGCTAACTTTGAATTTTGAGTCAAAAACCCTAAAGCCTGGCTTAAAAATGTAATCATCATTTTTTCAGCCACCTGAATCACAGACTTTTTGCTCCCTCTTCGTTCATCCAGGTTCATGAATGAATAGAAGAATGGGATGACTTCATTGGAAGTACAGAATAAATAATCATAATAACGCTTGACAAACGTTGTCTTTCCCATTTTGCGCATGCCAATTAAAGCAGTATGCCGAGCATTGGCACGCTGATCTTCGAGCATCTCAAACATTGCTTGCCTTCCTACGAAAGCAAACGAAGGCAGCTCTTGACTGGCTTTGCGTGATAAAATATACGGCACATCCTCTCCCCAGCCAGAGAATATTTTGCTACGAAGAATGACAGGGCGTTGGCCAATATATAACTTGGCTTTACTATGCTCTTGAATGTATTCTTGTACCTTTGGGTTTTGCTTATACTGCGTGAGCTGCGTGCCAAAGAACGGAGATTTCTTTGGCTCCCCTGGAGTCAGGTCTTGATAATACATGATCGCTTCTGGATTGATCCCTGCTTCTTTTCTAGGCGCGTTTTTTGGCTTTGGCGAAGCAGAGGCTTGGGACTTTGATGCAGTCATTTTTTTTGATTTTGGTGCACTTGTCGTTATAGCTTTACGCTTTGATGCAGTCATTTTTTTGCTGCTTTTGGTGGCGGATTTTTTAGTATCTGCTTTGCTTTTGGTAGTAGGCGCTTTTGTTTTGGCTACTTTGGCAGTAGGCGCTTTTGTTTTGGCTACTTTGGCAGTAGGCGCTTTTGTTTTGGCTACTTTGGCAGTAGGCGCGTTTATTTTGACAGTAGGCGCTTTTGTTTTGGCTACTTTGGCAGTGTTTTTTGGTATTTTTGCTTGAATTTTGGTGTTTTTGCTTTTATCTTTTTTGGTCATCTTTTCGGATGCTTGCTTCTCTTCGGAATTTGTTTTTTTAGCCATCGTCAATCTCCTTAGTTGTTGATCTTACAAACCATAATACTTACCTTAAGTATACTTTGCAGCAGAAAAAAGTAAAGAAAATTATCGCCCATTCTCAGGAAAAATAAAATACCATCGTTTGTCTGAAACTTGTTTTAAAATTTCGTTTTTTTCAATTGCATAAAGAGATATGGCTAGGATTTTCGGTTGACCTACTCACTCTGACCGTACAAAGGACTTTTCTGAGGATTAATGGCGGGATTAGAGATACAATCTATTGATATAAATGGCGAGCTTAAAGATACAATCTATTGATATAAATTGAGTTATATTATTCTGCTTTAGTAAGTTAGGCTATTCTTGATCTGCCAGTTTATTTTCATGTCTCCATATTTTCTTGATTTTTCTGTTTTATTTGGTGTAATGAGCCTTACTTGTATAGGCATTCTTCTAACATGAAGATGCCTATTTTACTAAAATATCCTTCTTGATTTTATCAAGGTCCGTAGGAGTCAATCATGGTTTCCTTTGGAAGTGATCAGCAATTTCAAAATATGCTTCCATCACTGGCCGATATTGTAAAAAATGCCGGTTTAGACCCTGCACATCTCAGCATTAGCATTCCATGCAAAGAGGACGGAGTTATCCAAGATTTTAAAAGAAATAAAATTTATGTGTACGATGGTAGCAAAGAAGTGTTATGGGAAGTAAGTGAGCTGACGAAGCTATTTCGTGGCGATAAAAAGGCCCCTTCGATTTCAACTATGGATTATTATCCTGAAGAGTATGTACCATTTTTTACGTGTGTAGAAATGCATATCATGACGATTTGCAATATGTTAGGCGATCCAACAGACGAAGAGTGGATTTTGATCTATAACGCTATGCGCAAATACCCTGATGGAAAAGACTTGGGACCCGTTCACAGAATTGTATGGCAAAGCGCAGCTCTGGCACTCGGACTGAATCTTTATAGCCAAGAAGAATATGAGGCGATATTCGCCCAACTGGCAAGGTCAGCACGCCATTGGCGAATAGGCGCATCTTCTCGGAATTATACCGCCTATCTTCGGCAGCATTTGGGAAGATAAATGGCAGGCTGGCAATTGACATTGAGGAGATTCAATCCAGGATTTTAAATCATCCAGAATTCACGGTTTTTCAACAAAAGACCATGGCCTGTTTGATCAATGGAAGCAGGCCAATCAAGCTATATTCCATGACCCAGCAATTGGATGGATTGAAGATGAGGAACTGAGCCTGGCCTTGAATCACAAGGGCAGACTCGCCAAAGCCAGCCTCACAAGCCAAGCCAAGCCAAGCCAAGCCAAGCCAAGCCCAACCTATAAAGAAACGAAGTTGACCGACCATTTACTAACATCAACGGCCGAAAAAAAGTTGGGCTAGCGCATTCTGGGAGGCTTTCATCCGCCCAGCCTGGCACTCAATACCTTGGAGGTTATTATGTGGAAATTTAGCTTTTTCTTTATCTTGTTAGGATTGATCCATGCTCAACCCGATCAACAAGTACAACAGCCGTTCAACAATATTTTGGGATTTAGTTACCTTCGCACAGCCACATATACTTGTGATGGGATAACAAATACAGTAAAAGAATACCTTCATCAGGAAACAGGCATAGAGTTTGTATTGATTCCAGGTGGGACATTTATGATGGGCAGTCCTGTTGAGGAAGAAGGCCGAGGATCGTCTGAAGACCAGCATCTGGTAACTTTGTCTCCATATCTCATCAGCAAGACTGAAGTGACCCAGGAAATTTGGGAACGTGCAATGCACAGCAACCCATCAAAGTTCAAAGGTGCAAAGCGGCCTGTGGAGCAAGTCTCCTGGTATGATTGTCTGGTCTTTTGCCACAAGCTTGGGCTATCTTTGCCAACAGAAGCCCAATGGGAAAATGCCTGTCGTGCAGGAAATCAAAAAGCGTATTATTTTGGAAATCATATCAACGATTATGTTTGGTATGAAGATAACTCAAATGGGCAAACACAACCTGTTGGGCAAAAAAAGCCAAATGCGTACGGATTGTATGATATGATTGGCAATGTCCGAACCTGGTGTATGGATGTAGATGGAGCTTATCCTACCGCACACCTGGTTGATCCTTGCAATCAACAGCCGCGTCCTACAAGGTATCGAGTTTTGCGTATTATGAGAGGTGGCTCATGGAACAGCAATGATCGCTGGCTGCGTTCTGCTATTCGTGACTCGGTTATTCCAACCTTTGCCTCAGATTCCGTCGGGCTGCGGGTCGTGGCTAGGCCATGAACTAAATTTGGGCTTTTGCTTAGCAAATCTGCTAAATACTTAGCTCATAGCAGCAAATTCAGCAAAGAACAAAACATGAAAGAATCTGTCTGTCTATATTTTCAAGATCATGCGTTCAGGATTTTCAAGGCAATCTTTAATACGCTTGAGAAATTGGACAGACTCACGGCCATCCACCATACGATGATCGTAGCTCATAGCAAGATACATCATAGGTCGGATCACAACTTGGCCATCTAAGGCAATAGGGCGGTCTTCAATTTTGTGCATACCTAAGATAGCAGTTTGGGGGAAATTCAAAATGGGTGTGCTTAAAAGAGAACCAAAGATGCCGCCATTGCTAATGGTAAATGTTCCGCCTTCCAGGTCGCTGAGATCAAGCTGATTTTGTTTGGCCTTTTCCACATAGCCTTGGATGACTTGTTCGATTTCAATAAAGCTTAGGTGATCTGCATGGCGGATCACAGGCACCACTAGCCCGCGTTCACTGGCTACTGCTACGCCAATATGGTAATAGTTATGATAGATGATCTCTTTTTCCTGGAGAAAGGCATTGATTTGAGGATATTCTTGGAGTGCGCTCACAGCGGCTTTCACAAAAAATGGCATAAAGCCTAAGCTTGTTTTATATTTTTGCTGGAATGCTTCTTTATACTTCGCTCTCCATGCTATGATTTGGGTCATGTCTATTTCGTTGAATGTGGTGAGCATGACCATGGTGTTTTGGGCATCACGCAATCTTTTGGCAATTTTTTTGCGGATTTGTGTCATTGGCGTACGAATGATCAACTCTGGCAATCCGGCTGTCTTTGCCAAAATTGTTGCTAAATGGTTGGTCAAATCGCTTGTTTTTTTCGCATCTACGCTCGGTGTTGATGTAGGGGATTGAGTTGTC
>JAKLHB010000328.1 GCA_022710345.1 Planctomycetota bacterium | reverse complement strand
TAATGGTCTCCGCAGGGTCAACCGTGGCGGCGCGTGGGGTGCTACCGCCAGAGGGCTACGTTCTGCATTCCGTTTTAGTGACGCTCCTGGCTTCGCCGACTACTACCTGGGTTTTCGGGTTTTGGCGGGCAGGCTATGAGTTTTTAGTCCTTCCTTTGTTAAGCCGATGAGATAATCCCGATTCCTGTAGGGGTGACCGGCTGGTTGGGCACTCGTAGGCACTGCTGGGTTTTCGGCTGATGCAGCAGATTATATCTCGCTAGCATTGGACAGCAGTAATGTCCCTTATGCCGCTTACATGGATCATGGGAATAGCTATAAAGCAACTGTCATGAAATTCAATGGTACCACTTGGGCACTCGTAGGCACTGCTGGGTTTTCGGCTGATGCAGCAGATTATATCTCGCTAGCATTGGACAGCAGCAATGTCCCTTATGCCGCTTACATGGATTATGGGAATGGCTATAAAGCAACTGTCATGAAATATCAGGCGCTGACCCCGATTGAGTTGATGTTTTTCAAGGCAGAATATTGCAAGGATCACGTGGCTATTACCTGGGAAACCGCAACCGAGATCGCCAATGCAGGATTCCATATCTGGCGCAGTGAATGTGAACATACAGGCCAGGTCCCTTTACCAGGCACATATACCCAAATCACGGGCTTGCTGATTCCAGCTCAAGGAGGAGCGAGTTGGGGCGCAAAGTATAGTTTCACCGATTTTTCCATAGAACCAGGCAAAACATACTGGTACAAGCTCGAAGACATCTCGACCCAAGGTGTGATTATATTCCATGAACCAGTGAAGATAGAAACGAGTAAATAGTTGCCTTCTAAAATCCGTCAGGATCATTCTAAATCTTCATCAGGGGGACATTCTTGTTGGGTACAATCTTGGATTTCTTGAAAAAATTGGCGGGCGTTGGACCAGGCTAAATCCCAATCCTTGGTATGGAAGATTTCATTGCGGAATTTATGGCAGCCTGAAAATCCTGTGGTATACCAAACCAAAAATTTTCGAGCTAAAAGCAGGGCATATCCTTTGCGATATGTTTGTTCAAAATACGTTCGGTGTTCTTCGAGCAGCCGCAGATAATCCTCACGAGTCGGTTTTTGGTAGGATTGGCCTTGCCAAAGCGCAGCGGATTGCTCAAAGATAAAAGGATTGCGCACAGATCCTCTGCCAATCATCACAGCATCTACGCCATATTGCTGAAGGTGTTGGATGGCTGATTCTGGTGTTTGTATATCGCCATTGCCAATCACGGGGATCTGGCTTTTTTGCTTGATTTCAGCGATTTTTTCCCAATTGGCTGAACCTGTATACGCTTGCACACTTGTTCTGCCATGCACTGTGACCCATGTAATACCAGCTTCAGCGGCTATTTTGATGACTTCTGCTGCATACAAAGACTCTGGATCCCATCCAAGGCGAAGCTTGATGGTGACAGGTATGCGCACAGTTTTGACTAAAGCCGGAAAAATTTGAGCCAGGCTGATTAAATCGCGTGCCAAGGCAGCGCCTCCACCTTTTTTCACGACTTTTGGGACAGAGCATCCTAAGTTAAGGTCAACGAAGCTTGCCCCCAGTTGTTCTGCGTACTGAGCAGCCTCGCATAATAACAGGCGATCACAACCGTAAATTTGGATCCCCAAAGGTTGTTCCTCTGGTTGGAACTGAGCCATCTGATACGTTTGCGTACTATTGTAAGAAATTGCGGTGGCAGAAAGTAGCTCAGAAATGACCAATGATGCTCCATGTCTTCGCATCAAACGCCGAAAGGGCGAATCTGTGATACCTGCCATTGGAGCTAGAATAAACGGGTGGGCTAATTGAAAAGGTCCTAATGTAAATGATGTCATATAAAAACACTCTGGTTTCGGAATGGAACTTGCTAATTGCCATAAAAATGAACCGGCTTCTGGTGCTTTGCCATGAAAATAAACTGGCTTCTAATGCTTTGCCATAAAAATAAACTGGCTTCTAATGCTTTGCCATAAAAATAAACTGGCTTCTAATGCTCTTTAGTATCCTAAGTTGGGCTAAAAAAAAAGCGAAGCCGGGCAGATTTCTGCGCATGCTTCGCTTGTTGTGTGGTTGATTTTTTTGTCAAAAAGCTATCTTTTTTGGAATGCGATCAAAATAACCAGCTCTACTAACCACGCACACTTCGGGCAACAATTACATAATCGCCGTTCATACCTGGCACAGAGCCATTCACTGCCAGATAGTTTTTGTCCAAATCAATATCTATCACCTTGAGATTGCGGACTGTGCAGCGATGATGTCCCATCTGTCCACCCATGCGTTTGCCTTTCATAACACGGGCTGGTGCAGCGGAAGATCCGATGGAGCCTGGTGCGCGCCAACGGTCGGATTGGCCGTGGGTTTTTTTCTCGCCTTTGAATCCATGTCGTCTCATCACACCCTGGAATCCACGACCTTTATTCAGGCCAATGATGTCCACAAATTTTGTCTTTTCTAAGATTGTAAGATTGATTTGTTGGCCTGGTTGGATTTCGTCCTTGCCATCCCATTCTACTTCTCGAATGAATTTCTTGGGGGTTGTATTGGCATGTTTTTTGGCATGTCCAAGTTCAGATCTGCGGGTGCTTTTTACTCTTTTTTCATCAAAACCTAACTGCAATGCGCAATAACCATCTGTCTCTGGTTTCTTAACTTGCATCACAGTGCAAGGGCCAACGTGCAGAATTGTGACAGAAATGCATTTGCCTTCTTTGAAAATCTGCAACATGCCCATTTTTCTTCCTAAAATACCAGAAATCATGACTTTCGCCTTCTTTCTCAAAAGTGGGTCATAATTTCTCCTCAGAGTTTCTGAGGCAAAAACTAGACCAATCGCTGGTGTTAAATGAAGCTTTTGCTTCTAAGATGGGGCAAAGTTTAGCATGTTTTTAAGATTTGTCAAGCATTTTTTTTGAAAAAAAAATTTTGAATGGTACAATAATATGGGCTGTGGTTATGCGGAGATATTCAATTCAATTTAGCAATATCTTTTTATCGGAGAAAAACATGCGAACTTTTATATTGTGCCTTCTACTAGGCTATGCCTTATCATTGGCTCTGGCTTCTGAACCTGATCAAGCACCTGTAGTTAAGATTGCAACTCCTTATGGTGGGCAAAGTTCGAAACGTATTGTAGATGTTCAAGGAAGCATCAGTGACGAGACATTGCAACAGGCCTATATTGTGATCAATGGTGCAGCCAATGCCTTTGACATCTCAGGTGGAAGATTTTCTCACACCGTGGTCTTATCACCAGGCGAGAATATTATCCAAATCATTGCTGAAAATAAGTTTGGAGTGGGTCGAGACACGCTGGTGATCTATTCGGCTGTTCCTGCTAGAGATGTGAAAGTCGTGATGACTTGGGATACACCCACAGATATTGACTTGCATGTCATAGATCCTAGCGGAGAAGAGACATATTACTCGCAGAAAGAATCTAAAATTGGCGGCCAATTAGACCGGGATGATACAGATGGTTTTGGCCCTGAAGTATTCACGCTATCCAATGCCATTGAAGGGCAATATATTGTGAAGACCAAATATTATGGTGGACATTCAGGCCAAACTTTAGTCAAAATCACTGTGATTTTATTTGGTGGCACGGCTAAAGAATCTCAGCAGGATTATTTCCGGTTGCTCACACAATCTGGTGAATTTGCAGAAGTTTGTTCGTTTTCAGTCAAACAATAAAGGATAGCCGGTGAATTTGCAGAAGTTTGTTCGTTTTCAATCAAACAATAAAGGATAGCCAAGGATGTTTCAAATTCGCAGTCCTGAAGTCATTTATGAATTTTTTGAAAATGAGGCTGTGGTCGTCCATCTTTCAATGGGAAATTATTATAGCTTGCAAAATACTGGTTTTGAAATTTGGAAATGCTTAGCCCAAGGGTTTCCAAAAGAACACATTTTCAAATATATGGCCGCGCAATATCAAGGAGATGCGGCTTTGATTCAACAACAAATTCAAACTTTTTTGCAACAGCTCATCCAAGAAAACCTGATTGCTGAAATCTCAGGGAATGATGTTCCATCATGTTTCCAAGAAGTAAAGCGTGTGAATGCGCCCGTATTCACGACTCCGATATTTCAAAAATTTACGGATATGCAAGAGCTGTTGATTTTAGACCCAATCCATGAGGTATCTGATACTGGATGGCCAGTCACTGAGAAACAGAAAGGAAATGCGCAAGCGTGAGCCCTAGTCCTTCGCTCCTGTTTTGGAACGAGCTTGATCAAGTAACAAGGCGAGCTTATGAATTCGCAGGTATTGTAGAACATTGGTATTTTGTAGCCGGAAAATTCATTGTCTTGCGTTTTGCAGGAACTGCGTTACTTTGTTTAACCTATGCCTTGGAACATTTGGAAATTCCTGCACCTGCTCATGATGCTGATTTTGTTATTCAAGTTTGGGATAGCAAAAGCACAGGCATCGCTATGATCCCTGCACCTTGGGCAATGCGTGAAAGTTTAGGACCACGTGGGACCATTACTGGATATAATGATGCTGTGATTCGTACCAGCCTGAATCCAGAATCTGGTTTATTCAGCATGGTCCATTTACAAGAAAATAGAGCCATTGTATGGGTGCCTGGCGTAGAAAAGCTTTTGGCCTATGAAAAAGGTGCCCCGCTTCTGAATGTCCTGCATTGGTGGCTACAAGACCATGGCCTTCACCTCATTCATGCAGCAGCAGTCGGGAATGCACAAGGGCATGGTCTGCTTCTGGCAGGCCAGGGCGGGGCAGGTAAATCCAGCACAGCCTTGTTATGCATGGTGGCTGGATTTACTTATTTAAGTGATGATTATTGTATTTTTCAAGCTCAGTCTTCTTTGGTGCACAGTATCTATAGCACAGGAAAGCTGCTATTGGAGAATTCGGCGTTGCAGCCATTTCTCCAAAGATTGATGACTCAAGATTCCAATGAGCAAAAGTGCGTGGAACTTGGCGGCAAATCTTTGCTTTTTCTATATCCAGAATGGAAAACAAAAATCATACAACAACTTGCTATTCATGCCATTCTATTGCCTTGTGTCACCCAAGCTGGCCAAAGTACGGTTGTTAGAGTATCGCCAGGCATTGCATTGCAGCGTTTGGCGATGAGTAGTATCTTTCAACTGCCGCTCGCCAGTAGCAGTCTTTTATCTGTGCTTGGAACCCTGGTTCGCAGTTTACCATCATATCAACTCAATCTCGGTCAAGACATCGCTCAAATTCCAAATTTAATACAGCAAGTGCTGCAAAGCCATAGGAGAACTCTCGTATAAGATTGCACTGCAGCAAAGTTTTTTGCCGCGAAGCGGTTTGGGAATAAAGCCTGGGGT
>JAKLHB010000327.1 GCA_022710345.1 Planctomycetota bacterium | reverse complement strand
ATCCATTGAAGGGCTTTTGGATCGAGTGCAATTGCTTCAAGTACGGATTTATTGCATCAAGCAATGCTTTAGCATCATCTGGATTCTTTTTGTAATGAAATGCCTTGAGAATTAAGCAAAGCAAAAACAGCAACGGCCTTTCAGGATCTCCAAGCGCAATTTTGATTAAATGAGCCGGAGTGCATATCTCTGTGCCGGCCATTTTTTGAATCCAGGTAAATGCTTCTTCTATCTTTCCTTGACTCAACGCTAAGTGGCCTAAATACGAATACTGCACACTTTTATCTTTGGATGAAGTAAAATGATTTAGCGCTTTTTCAAAGCATTCTCTTGCTTTGCTATAGCTTGCATTGGCTAAATCTAGCTGGCCTTCTTTGAAAGCAACATCTGCTTGAAATGCGTAATTTTGGCCTAAAGAACCAAACACTTTGCCTAAATGATAATTTTTAATTTCAGCTTCTGGTATTTTGCTGATTTGGGCAATCACATTCATTACCATTTTGACATTCTCAAGAGTCTCGTGCAACTTAGTGATTGCTTCATCAAAACGATAGAAATTGGCCAAGCCATTGGCATACACATTTTCAAAATCCACAATATCTTGATAATAAATCGCATATGGCCGCAATTGTGCAGCCAAAATACTTCCTTTTTCACCATATTCTTGCCAAAGACGATAATCCGACAGATGGTCTGCATAGCGGAGAAAATTTTGGCAAACTTTAAATTGAAACCATAAAACAAGCGTGGGATCGCATCTGGGCATATCTTTTAGCAACGTATTGATCGCAGAAAGAATGGACTTAATAGCTTCCAAATTCCTTGATTCTGCATCTTGTGAAGTCCGAAGCTGTTTTTCTACATATTGAAATATTTGGCGAATCTGGATATCCTGATACTCCCATTTCCCGATTGTTTGGATAGCCTCATCATACAATGCTTTCAGCCGTCTAGCATAATAACTTTTGGATGGAAAGGCTGATTTTTTCTCCCAGTAGGTTATGATCGCCTGGGCATATTCTTGATTGAAAAACAACTGTGCAAGCTTAACAAAAGAATTGTGGATCTCAGTATATTGAAAATCATAGATGACTTGAGCCTTAATTTTCTCATAGTACTGACGTTCTTCTTGTCTGATAAAGAGAATATGGCTAATCACATCAGCCAGACGCAGCCGATTTTCATTGGCTTGATCTATATTCACTACTTTGGATACGATTTCCAGGTTAGGGAATGTGGCATTCAATCCTTCTTGTGCCGCGATTGCCATTCCTTTGATCCCATCATGATTCACTTGGAAGTTGGAGCGTTCTGCGACCCATATTTCCACTTGCCGTGTTTCTTCATCCACCAATCCGGTGTATAATAATAAGCTTGAAAACAAGTTGTACAACATACGTACATATCTTGCTTTATCAAATTCTTGTCCTGCTGCTCTTGTCGGGTATTCCATGAAAAAAATTTGAATATTGGGAAGAGCAGGCAGGATATCTACAATTGCATCAAAGGTATTAGGTGCCGAGTTTCGTAGCGATGTGGCATGGAGCACGCTAAAAGAGTGCCACCTGGCTGGTGCAACTATTTCTATCAATTGAGCCGTAATTCCAACATCACTGAGTTCCCAAGCACCTTTTTCAAATAGAAAACCAGCGATCAGTGGATTTCTTTGCTTTTGATCATGCAAGCTTTCAAACTCTCCACTTTCATCAATAAAGATAGCAATATCTTTCATATTTTCCTTTCTTGCTCAACGATTATGGAATCTACCCAAACTGCTAGTGATGCAGACTAGTCAACTAGCATAATCTCATTCTGAAAGATTATATCTGATCTTGCCTTGCTTTCCTAGAAAAATTTGAGCTTAAAAAAAGTTTTCTCTGACAAAGCGTTGCTTTAAGCCAAACGCGGAATTTTTTCTCAAATTCAGGAATTTTATCCGCTTCGCTCTTTTCTGTAGGTTTTGCAACCCAAAATGCCAGCATTTTCATCAAAAAAACAAGGAAATTTTTCCGCGTAACTGCTTGAAAACAAGGAAATTTTTCCGCGTAACTGCTTGAAAAATATGCTGTTTTAGCTTTGGTATAAAAATTGCTAGTAAGGAATACTAGATTGCAATTATTGATACCAAAGTAATTCAGCAAAAAGGATAACATAACATGAAAGTAGCATTAGTCATCATGGGGTGCATATTTATGCTTGTTGCTATAGTTTGCTTTATTGGCGGTGGCAGTCATTATACATGGACCCCCCCTTTTAGCCAATATGAGGTAGGTACGATGGCAAGCGGAATCATTGGAATCATTTTGTTTTGCGTTGGAATGAATAATGAATGACTTCTTCTAAATAGCAATGAATTTGATTGAGCGTAGAAATGATGCTGCTGAGAGCAGCACAGCTACGCCCATGAATAACCAACAAAGAGCAAGTGAGGAAATCATGAAAAAAATTCGGATGGGACTCTTGCTGCTTTTTCTCGTTATTGCAATTTTTGCTAGCTCATGCACTAAAATGTGTCATCACTGCCATGGGACAGGATCTACTGGTTTTTTTTCAAAATGCAGTGTATGCCATGGAACAGGATCTGTCGTAGACGATAGGGCTATTAGGGCTATTAGTGTGTGGGGTGGCATTTTTTTCACCAGATGGATCATCGATTTCATCAAATGGATCCAATCGCTCTTCAGCGCCCGATCACTTACAAAAGCATTGCAAGATGCTCCAGCAGATGAAAGATGTAAGATATTAAAGAAATTGGGCGAGCTTGGAACAAAAGCTAAGGTTGCTATACCCGAAATTATAAAGAATTTCGAGAACCAAAATCCTAATGTTCGTATAGAGGCGGCTCAAGCTTTGGTGAAGATTGGTGTAGCAGATACTTTTCCCAGGCTAATACAGATGTTGGAGGATCAAAATCCTGCTGTGCGTACAAATGCAGCCCAACTTCTGGCAAGCATTGGACCAAAAGCGAAATTTGCCCTGCCTATCTTAATCCAGAAGTTGCAGGACCAAGACCATACTGTTCGCAAGGCTGTATTGAATGCTTTAGTACAAATGAACAGATCACTCCTTTGGAGTTTGATTCAAGGCTTAATATATCCAGATGCTACTGTGCGAGAAGCTGCGGCTCAAGCCTTAAAAAAAATCGTTCTTTTTCTAACCCCGAAAGAGCCAAAAAATCCTGCTGTTCAAAAGACTACAAAAATTGATCCCAATTGGACAAAACTCGCAATGGCTGTCTTTTATCTGCGACCACCGCAAGCAAAAATAGCCAGGCCTCCGTTGGTTAAGGCTTTGAGAGATCAAAATTGGAGAGTGAGAGAGGCTGCGGTTTTGGCTTTAGAAATCATTGACCCAAAGGCTAAATTTTTTCTGACTTATCTAATGAAAGCTTGTAAAGATCCAGAGCTTGCCGTTCGAATAGCAGCCGCTCGTATCATAAAAAAATCAAGATAATGCCAAGCAAATAACTCTAGCCAAAAGAAAGGCAATATTATGTCTTTAATCCAATGCTTAGAATGTGGAAAATCAATTTCCTCGATGGCCCAAGCCTGCCCCAATTGTGGCTGTCCTTTGAATGCTTCAGCATATCCACAATCTCCTAACACGAAACCTGCTCTTCCTATGGCGATCCCAGTTGGATTGATTTTATCTGTTTTGTCATTCTTTATCGACCTTTTTGTAGAAGATACAAATGCTCAAGTTCAGCGTATACCAAAAGAAATGCAGCTCACGATTGCAGTCATTGGATTAGTGATGGCCATTCTTTCGATCATCTTTCTGGTCCTCATTTTTAAAGGATATGCCACAGGAGCTATATTGTATCTAATCCTAGATATTTTAGGGTATATATTGTTTTATGAACTCTTTCAAATTGGTTTTTCAGATGTTATCTCCATGTTATCTACCATATCTTTTATTCTACCATCTTCATGGAACTATTACTCTGCTTGTGCCCAATATAGAGCAAAATAACCTATGATATTGCATGAACGAGGCGGTATTATAGTTTTCTTGATTTTCTTTCTATAGTTAGCCAATTAGTTAGGAGAATCAATATGGCGACAGAAGAAATTGTTGCGGCTAGCACAACAGCATTAGGAGCGACATTAGGCACGGTCACTATTGCAACTGGAACTACTGTGACGACAACTATGGTAGCAACGACAGTCACAACGGCAGCGCCTGGCATTCTTGGATGGTTTGGAGTGATGACAACTAGCACGGCATTAGTCCCAGTAACCACCACAGTAGCAACTACCGTAGCTTTACCAATCTCTGGAATTGTTATTGCCGGTTCAGCTTTATGCTATGGTGCATATAAAACCTATAAGTATCTTACCAATAAAGAAGAACAAAAGTCATCTCCTAACCAAAATCAATAGACGTTATTCGAAAAACATGAGCAAAGTGCTTTCATCTCCAGCAACACCAGATGCGTCAGATCAGTTCCTTTTAGGCAGCCCTGCTACGTTCCATAAATTTCGTGCAGTAATCATAACCGCCTCTTTCTGATTGTATGAATTTAATCTTCGAGGCGGTATTGTATTATTTTCTTGGATTATTGGTATATAAGCTTGAAGAAAATATAGTGCTAAAGTTTGTGTTTTCTTTAAGAGAACTTTTTCATTCTCAATGCGCTATGAACAATTACAGGAGTTTGCCATGAAAAAAGATTGGCTGATTTTATTTCTCTGCGGGATATTCCTGGCAATATTCTTGATTAACGGCAAAAGTGATAAGGCAAACATAGAAGATGTCCTGGCCCAATATATCCAAATCATACAAGAAGAAACCGCCAAGTTAGGCCTTGTAGAAACACTTTGGGATTCCTCAGATTTTGCCCACCGAACCTTAAAAAGAATTCAAAGCATAGATGTATCGGCCTGTCCCAAAGACTTTCAAATTGCTTTTGAAAAACATGTACAAGCCTGGAGAAAATATCAAAATGTAGCAGAAAAATGGGGCGGCTTTAGCGGTTTTTTGAGAGGCTTTATTAGTGGAGGTTTTGCAATCATAGAGTGTTTAGATGAATCTTCAGATATGACAAGAGACTTCAAATATACTCTTCAGGAAGTGTGCAACATAGCACAAAAATATGGTGTAAAATAGGCTTAGTTGAATAGCCAGGTGCTACGGAACTTAAGCTTGAAAGCAGTACATTTTTCCGATGAGGTTTGACCATGAAAATTCCAGGTAAACGAGTACCTCGCATCCGTTTGGTTAGGACTCACAAGTTCGTGGTAGCAGTCAAAGTCGAGGCTGTCATCCCAGAGGATGATCCGAGTGAACCGTTCCAATAAAGCCTCAAAAATCTAAAGTAGATTGTTGAAAGCGTTTATCCATAGGATGAAAACGAGTTTCGCT
>JAKLHB010000326.1 GCA_022710345.1 Planctomycetota bacterium | reverse complement strand
TAAAGCCTGGGGTTTCTAACCCCAAGTTATGTCGGCTCTTATCGTGTCCTGACGGGACACAGGAAAACGTAGCATTCAATGTGCTCCGCAGCCTTATGTCACTTAAAATGCCGCAGTAAATACCAACCACAGAGCCAGCCTAGCAAAACTGCTAGCAATGCGATAAAAAATAGCCATTGATTGTACCGGAACCATCGCCGAACTTTTTTGACCCAAAGCCATGTATCGCGCATATCTAATGGTTGTCCATCTAAATATTTTTCAAGATCATCTGCCATAAGCTCTGCGCTTTCATAACGATCTTCTACTTCTTTAGACATTGCTTTGGCAATGATGTATTCAATTTCTTTTGGGATATGGTCTATAATTTTATGGGGAGGAACTGGTTCATCATGGTTAATTTTATGATATAATTCTATGCTGGATTTACCTAAAAAGGGCAATTTTTTGGTTACCATTTCATAGAGCACAACCCCTAATGCCCAAATGTCGGTTTGAGGGCCAATTTGTTCATTTTCTCCGCGTGTTTGCTCCGGGGACATATAAAATGGGGTCCCGATAATGGTATCACTTTTCGTAAGCCTTGTATGCGTGTCCATAATTTTGGCTAAACCAAAGTCTGTGATTTGGGGATGGCCTTCGAGATCAATTAAGATGTTTGCTGGTTTGATGTCTCGATGGATAATTCCTTGTTTGTGGGCATAGTCCACAGCTCGAATTAACTCTACTGCTATGTTCAAAAAATCTTCTAAGTCAATATTTTTACTTTCTCGGATCAAATCAGAAAGAGGCACTCCATCAATAAAATCCATAGAAAAATAATGGCGATCTTCCACTGCTCCAACATCATATATTCCAACAATATTAGGGTGTTTTAGTCTCCCTCCCGCATCTGCTTCTCTTTGAAATCGCTTAATTCGGTCGGGGGTCTCTTCTTCTTCATGCAAGACTTTTAAGGCAACAATTTGGTCTAGTTCTAAATGTCTAGCTTTGTAAACTGTTCCCATACCACCACTTGCAATTTCTTCTAAAATTTCATATTTGCCAAAATTTTTGGGAAGCATTTTCCCGCGTTTTTTCTTATAGATAGTGCCTCTTTTGCCGCTATCTGCTTTAAAATCTGTGATCAGACGTTGAATGCCTGTGCGTGTTTTGGTACTTTGGGGATCCTGTACATCGCGACCGGGTGATCGAAATATTCCAGAAAGCCTTTCTTGTCCGCGTGTTAAAGCTAAAATTTTTCTGCGATAGTAGATTTTTTCTGCCGCACGCCTGAGTTCCATAAATGTGTCTGCTGGAACCCGGCCATCACGAAGCAATGCTTCAGAAACAGCTAGACCGTTGCTTTTTTGAGTAACCCTACGTTGGTAATCATTGACTAACTCAGCAGGAACTAATTTTCGTTTGATCATCAATTGGCATAGTATAGAATCTAACTGCAAAAGAGAGTTTAATGTCTCATCTTTTTCGAGCAGTTTTTTAATACACATGATCAGCCCCTGTCCCTCTTCTTCTGATATCAATTTTTCATCTAAAATTGTTTGGAGCAGAGATTTGGGAGAATCTTCATCCCATTTGAGCAAAATATTAGAGAGTTCTTCAAAAGAGACAGTCCCATCAGTTAAAAGAAGCCGACTCAATAGATAATCTTCTCGCCGTGCCATGTTATTTCCCAAATTTTAATTATAATGAATTTAATAAGTATATAATTAAAAACAACTTATACTATATTTTATATCCAAATTTTAGATCAATTTTCAAAATAGTTTACTTCTTAAGTAGTTAATTATATCAAAAAAAGCTTGCTTAAAAAAGATTTTCCAAAATATCTTTCAGTTTTAAGTTTTGGATCAATAGAAAAGGAGCACATTGCTTATGCCACCATCTGGCATTCATGGCCTTACGGGCTTGTTATGCGCTGGTTTTATTGCTGATCCTTATGCAAAATTAGGTATGGTTTTTGGCTCTATGCTACCAGATGGAGATCTTGTGGTTGCCTCTTTTGCATATCTAGCTACTGGAAAAGTGGATGCGGGAAAAGAAATCCATCGAAGTTGGTCTCATAGTTGGGTGATTCATGCCAGCTTGGCAGGTATTGGCGGATTACTTTGTTTTTTCCATCCATCGTGGGCTTATTTTTTGATTGGGCTGGGAACGATGATGGCGCTTCATACTTTAATGGATTATTTTTATGTAGGATACATGACTCAAAAAGATGCAGAAGAAAAAATTGATCCTGGCGTAGCGCTTTGGGCCCCCATCAGTTTTCAAAAATTTGCTTGGTGGCCAAAAGTATTTTCTGATCAAGGATATAATGTAATGCTTTCGGGTGATTTTTGGCCAGATCCCTTGCTTTTCACTGGCCCAGTTTTATATTTAGCATGGAAATATCAAACCAATATAGCTTTATTTTGGCCATTTTCTATGATTTCCATCGCGTTTTTTTTCATTTTTCTAGGATTTTTTATATTTGCTATATATAAAAGTACACCCAGTGATTCTTTTACCATTGCCTTGCATTATCCAGGGATCATTTTTTTGATCCTTTGTTTGCTATTTCCTTTTCTTTTTTGGGAAACTATTGCAAAATTTTGTTGGTAAAATTTTAAAGTAAAGCCAATATTCCAGCCCTTTGCTTTATAATCACAAAGGTCAGAACAATATTTGGTCAAACCTTTTGGGAATCATTCATGGAACAACTACCTAAAGAAAGCCATGAGGAGCGAATTTCAAAACTGAAAGCACAATATCAGCAGATGTTTGAGCCTCCCAGCAAAACCTCAGCAGAAAGAAGAGAAGAAAAATCTTTAAAATTTAATCCTCAGTTGCCCCAAGATAATCAAGAAGCTTTATGCCATCAATCTTATGCAAAATTGCTGGATATTTGCCAAATGATCTACCAAAAATTTTTGACAGAGCTTCGTAATTATGATGCTGAATTGCCAATAGATGAGTATGTAAACATTGCTTTACAAATTGCTTATGCTGAAATTCATAAGCTGGAAGCCCAAAATGAACAGATTTATCCCTTGCTTTTCAGAATTTTACAAGAAGCTATGTTTTTTGAAACAAAAAGAATAGGAGAGACTCCTTCTTGGAGAAGTTTGTTTGGAGAAAAAGAAGGCAAGCAATTGAGCAAGGCTCCATATAAAATTTTTTTCTTCTTTTTTCGAATGTTAACGATTATTTTATTTACCCTCAAAACAACATTGGAACGCGAGCAAAAACAGCAAATCGCTCACTCGATTTTAGAAATGCTGCAAAACGCAATTGTCTTTTTGCAACAAGGCCGAAAATGTTGCCCTCTTAAAGAAATGTTTGCTTATTTTCGAAAGCACGAGCTTGGAGTAGAAGATACCTGTGAATGTATTGAAGCAGAGGCAGAAATAATTCCGACAGAGCCAAGCGCACAGGCACCTAGTGCGCCAGCTCAAGAAATTGTATTTCACGGAAGCCTCGCACAAATTAATCTTTGGCAAATTTTACAAATGCTTGGGACAGAACAAACTTCTGGCTGCCTACATATCGAAAGCACCATGGAAGCCAAAGTTTATATTGCCAATGGTATTGTGATTCATTGTGAATGCGGAGAATTCCAGGGAGAGCCTGCATTTTATCAACTCATGTATTTCAAAGAAGGACATTTTGCATTCATTGCCAATGTACTTCCAGAAGTACAAACCATGAACCATACAATCGAAGGCTTGCTTTTAGACATTGCCCAGCGATTGGATAGCCAAAGCTAAAGAAAATACTGATTTCGCAAAAAAACTTGTACTGATGAACAATTTGCAAAAAAAACTTGCACTGATGAACAATTTGCAAAAAAAAAACTTGCACTGATGAACAATTTTGTTACAATAAAATTTGCTAGTTTTTTCAAACTAGTAAGTTAGAAAGCATAAGTTTTTGAAAGGTAATGGCAATGTCCGATTCTACACAACCCACCAAAAATCGGTGGCTTATTGCAATTATGGGCACAGCATTGCAGTTGTGCCTTGGCACTGTGTATGCGTGGAGTGTATTCCAAAAACCATTGATGAAAACATACGGCTGGAGCAATACCCAAGCTATGTGGATTTTCAGCTTGGCGATCTGCTTCCTTGGCTTAGCCGCTGCATGGGGCGGGATCAATCTTCCTAAATTTGGCCCACGTAAACTAGCTATGGCAGGCGGTTTCTTGTTCGGCTTAGGATATTTCATTGCTTCGGCTGCGTTGTATTATCACAACTTACCCTTATTATATCTAGGCTATGGTGTCATTGGTGGAATTGGCCTTGGCCTTGGGTATGTGACTCCTGTGGCAACCGCGGCAAAATGGTTCCCAGACAAAAAAGGTTTTGTCACTGGAATGGTGGTCATGGGTTTTGGCTTGGGCGCACTTTTGATGAGCAAACTTTTTGCGCCTTATTTACTGAATACATTCCAAGATGATCTAGTAAAAGTTTTTGCTGCTTTAGGCGGCATTTTCATGGTTTGCGCGATGTTTGTAGGCTTATTTATTGTCAATCCACCTGCGGGATATAGCCCTCCTGGATGGCAGCCTCCAACACAAAGTGCTCAAGCCCAGCAAGTTGAAAACTTAACTTACGGGACTTGTGAATTTGCTTGCTCGGGTAAATTTATCATGATGTGGCTTATTTTCTTCTGCAACATCGCGGCTGGCATTGCGATCATTGGATTCCAATCCCCTCTACTTCAAACATTATACAACAAGATGGATCCCACCATTCCAGCAGCAATATTGGCTGCTTATGGTGGAACATTAGTTGGTATTACTTCATTATTCAATGGCATTGGCCGTTTTTTCTGGGGCGGAGTATCTGATAAAATCGGACGTGTGCAAACTTTCCGCGTCATGCTTGTGACCCAAATTGCAGTATTTGCTGGGTTGGCATTTGTTCAGCATCCTATTGCATTCAGCATTATGTTATGCTACGTGCTGTTGTGCTACGGTGGCGGTTTTGGTACCATGCCTTCCTTTGTACTTGATGTATTTGGTGCCAAAATGATGCCTAGGGTCTATGGATTCATCCTCACTGCTTGGTCTGTTGCTGGTATTGTTGGACCACAAATCACCGCAGTGATCACTGATCGCTTAAAAGATGATCCTGATCCACTCAAAGCAAGTCAGTATTCTTTCTTTGCTGGCATGACTTTGTTAATCATTGGCCTTATCATTTCCCTCGTTGTGAGCAATAGCAAATTCATCCCATGCAGTCTAAGAGAAAAAAAGGCTTAACATAAGATTGATTTGGTAGTTATACAAATCTAAAAAGGATTGCGATATTTTCGCAATCCTTTTTTATTGCTAAAGTGGATTTTCTGAAATTTTAACTTGTTGTGCTAGAATATACTAAAAAAATATCCTTAATCTGTATC
>JAKLHB010000325.1 GCA_022710345.1 Planctomycetota bacterium | reverse complement strand
TTTTTGTAAAGAAAAAGATTATTTTCTCGCTCAGTATTTTGGAAAAAAGAAAATCGGAATAGGCAGCGAATTTTGGTCCTTGAGAAATCATCTAGTGGAACTGAAGTACAAAAGCAAATTTGGGTTACAGGCACAAAATTGGAAATTGGCATTGAAGGAGGTGGCAACACTCGATCGCTATTGGGCGCGGTTGGCAGTGGATTGGGAAAAAAGAATTCGGTATTCTGCGCACTTATCATCTGAAGAAAAGCAATATTTATCAAGGATTGTGAACAAGCCGCAAGTGGTCAATGGTTTTCTTCATCACGGTTTTAAGCCAGAAACAAACATAGCTCTCAGCAAAAAGCAGATCCAGAAATGCCGCTGCTATTTGAGGAAAGTGCTGCATGAAACTGTGAAAAAGCCGCCTTGTGTGCAAATCAAACGAAGTCTGGTCGCAGAGCCAGAAACGTATCGAATATTTGAGGAGCAGGTAAAGTGCTGCTGTTTTGATTTATGCAATAATTGAAAAGTTGCCAGCCAGAAACGTATTGAGTATTTGAGGAGCAGGTAAAGCAACCTCAGAAGTGAATGGAAATTCACGCTAGGCGAGTATTGGAAAGCCCTACGGTTTTGGTTAGTATTGGGGAAGAAGGCCTTCCATGTCGAACCTACAAACATACCATGCACAATCACCTAATGTGAAGGCACCATTTCGGCAATCATTCGTCGTCTGCATTCCTGCCTTGGATGCAATCCAATTTAGCATGAAAGATACGTTTATTGCCTTGACAATAAGGACACGTGACTTTTCCTGTCGCATTACATTTTCGGCAATTCAAATTGCCAGAACCATGGCATATAGGACATTGAATCTGTTGATCACCATGGCAATAAAAACATTCTACACTGCCAGAACCATTGCAAGCATTACAAGATTGAGCGTCCCAATGTCCTTGTCCATCACAAGCTTTGCATTCTAAAGTTTTTTCACCTGTACCATCACATATCTTACATTCTAAAGTTTTTTCACCACTGCCGTCACAACTATAGCAAGACCCACCTCCAAATCTTCCTGAGCCGCCACATTTTCGGCATTCTATAGTAAAATTGCCACTTCCGCGACATTTTCGACATTCTACAGTAAAATTGCCACTTCCCCCGCACTTAGGACAAGTTCTACGCGGTTTATATTCGCCAGTTCCATTACACTGCCCACATTCAATTGTTCCATTACCATCACAGGCAGGACAATCGATCTGTCTCTGCCCTTTGCATCCTTCTAAACTCCCATCGCCTTCACAAAGGATACACTCCTTGCCATCATTCAATGTCCCAGAGCCATCGCACCGAAAACATTTGCGACTTCCAGAACATAGATTGGAGCCAACTCCGTTGCAGTTATCACAAGACACAGTTCCCTCTCCACTACAAACAGCGCATATTGCCATCAGTACAGTTGCGCCTGCCTTGGGCGAAGGTATATATGTTGTGACTACATGCTGATTTTCTGTTTTTACTTCGCATTCCACCATTCCTGTTTTAGGATGCTTATGGTTTGTCACTTCAGTAATTTTGGCGAAACAAGTTTTATTTCTTTGGGAATATTTTGCTATCAAAGTTTTTACTATTTTAGGTTCCAAGCATACGGCAGATACAAAGTGGCATTGCGGCTTCCCCAGAGATGTCGTTTCTTCAACCAGCGCAAATTGGTTAAGAGATGCTTTCTGTGCTCGATATACTTCGTGAAACGATTTTCCATTGCTACACAATACCTGAACCTGACCAGGAGCTTTATTTATTACCACTCCGGGAATAAGCCCAAACTCACTGTTAGGTTTTAACAACGATTCCGATGGTATGCTTTGTTGCTCGGGAGCTATGTCTTCTAAAATATAGATAAATTCAGCATCAGGACTTTTATTCCCCTGGTTCGCAATAAACAGGATTTCACGGCCTTTTTGAAGATATTGGCGATTTAGTAACACATTACCATCGAATTTTAAGAATAGACGACCATCCGGGCAGTATAAAAAACCGGGTTGTTTTCCCATAGGTATAGAAACTATCCAGCCCCTGCCGCATATTTCTCCAGGACGGCACTGCAAACCACCAATTTTATTCAAAATGGATAACTGCTGAACAAAATCTGTGCGGAATTGACTGTCATCTTTACTGAGTTCATAAAAACGATCGCTGGTAAAATATAAAAGACTTTGTAAAAATTCTCGCATTCCCTTGTCTCGAACATTAGGGATGGACTCAATAAAGGCCAATTTGTTCAATAAAATAGCAAAAGGAAATTCCGTACAATTTCGCAGACAAGAATCGAGATATTCTCTTTCCTGCTCTTGGGCAGCTACTATGGTCTGTATTAGATAATCTATTCCAGATTTTTTTCCAGCTTGTGCAAGTGTAACGGCTACATAACAAGCTACTAAATTATCTGAGTCTTGGAGAGTTTTTTCCAGGATGCTTTCTAACTTCTCATTATTGGCCAACCGACTACCAGCATGATGAATAGCCGCAATGCGAATCATCCTATCAGAATGATGGAACGCTTCTTCTGTACTGTAGTAATCTTTAAGTGAAATTGCCTTAGCCATATTTTATTCCAGTTTAAAGTTTATCATGTAACTGTCTAAGATTTTGGTTATTCGGAAAGATTTGTAGTGCGTTATTGCATGTTTGCCTGGCATTCTCTAGTTGATGTAAATGCAGATAGCTTCGTACCAAATATTCCCAGGCGACCTCTAACCCGTGGTTAGCTTTAATAGCCTGAATCAACTCCTTACTGGCTTCTTCATATTGACGAAGTTCATATTGTGAGACACCTCTCAACAATAATATATCTTGATCTCTGTTCATCTCTTGGGTATATTCAAGAACCAGTTCATATTTATGTTGATCGAATAGAACCTGTGCTTTACATTTGCGCAGCAGGATATGTAACGGATCTTTCAATAGTCCTTGTTCAATGATAGCCAAAGCCTCAATGATCTCACCTTCATTTCGTGCAAATTTAGCTATTTCAAGACTTTCATCGGCTGTGTTACATGTGGTCGCTAAAATTTGCCTTTGCAAAGCTTCACGACGAGGATTGTCTTGAAGGTGGGTAGCAAGCTTGTAAACTTTGACCAAAAAATTGAAGTCCCGTTCTCCCCTGTCAATGGCTTCACTCCATAATTTCAGTGCCTCTGTAAACTGTCTATTTCTTCCCAATAATTCGCCGAGTAAACGTCTAATGCGACCACTTTCAGGATTACAGGCAAGCCCTTGTTCTAGTATTTTGGGCTGTTCAGATAAAGACGATGATAAAGCCAGCCAATTCCACAAGACATCATCGTTATGCCATTTTTCTATTCCTTTTTGAAACCAATTTCGATAATGAGCAAAAGGAACCTGTTTGATTTCTAAAATGACTCCCCAAGCTTTAAGAAAAGCTTTACACAGAGAATCTGGTAATAGTTGGGGATCTATTCGACTGCTACAACGAAGCCACAATTCCATATCCGACTGGAAAATAGATTTATTGGGCAACTGAGCCAGAGCAATAATTGCCATTGCCAATCCTTCTTCGTCCAGGTGTCCTTCTTCATTGGCTTGATGAGCATACGAAAGAACATCCAACCAGATTTGTTTTGAAAAGGAAGCCTTCATCTTTGCAATCGCTGGGTCCTTATCATGAAATGTGTCTATCTTAACAGTACCCCCGCGAATTATCTTATGTCCGCAGATTGAACAGAAAGAACCCAAATTTGTCATTTTCAAACAGTGAGAACACTGGATTTGCTTCTGTGGCGGAGGGGCGAGAAATTTTTCTAGTTCCTTACATCGTAGTACAACGTTCTCCAGCGAAGGCCTGACAATAGAATTCAAATCTATCATGGAAGACACCAGGTCACGTAAAGACGGATCTATAAGAGTCGTATTTTCTCCCCAGTTACCAATTTGATATTGGGTAGGATTTTGATGAGACAGCAAAAGATAAAGAATTGCTCCTAAAGAATATATATCAGATGCATAAGTAGGAATCTTACCATCGATAATTTCAGGAGCAGCATAGCCATAGCTATATGTCGGAGCAGTTTCTTCAATCTTTTTAGTGCTCAGATATGCACTACCAAAATCCAATAAGGAAATGCCAATTTCCTGGGACTCTTTTCGTCGTCCAACTATAATATTTTTAGGTTTTATATCTAAGACTATCACTTGTTTGGAATGGCAATGTTTCACTGCCCGTACTAAAGGCAGAAAAACTTTTAGCACTCCAGCTTGATCCGGAAATTGGTTGCTTTTTTCCCAATGTTCGTAAAATTCTTCAAGAGAACGGCCTTCACAGTATTCCATGTAAAGTTCCATGTCAGTTTCAGAGAATTCAAAGAATTGAGGACAGTCTTGCCCCTGTAAAAGTTGTAAAATATTTGCTTCTTTAGAAAATAGGGATTTAATATGTTGTTTCGTATAACTTCCCTGGGCTACCCCTTTTTTCAAACAAACATCTCGGCCCAATTTTTGATCATAAAGCTTATAAACAAAAGAAGTTCCACCTTTTCCTATTTGTTTTTCGACTTTATAACGGCTCCGATATTCTTTGCCTACCTGAATAATTTCGCTCATACATTGACCCTGACCTGAACACTATGATCCGATTTTTTGCCTACGATCACAAAACTTTTGACATTTCGGAATAATTTACTGAATACACCAAAAAATCCGCCTTTATACTGCCCATGTATGATGGTGTGAGTGGTGCTTGAATCCGTATACTTAATCTCATAATCTGTATTGGCGGGAGACATTGCAGCCAACAGCTCCTGCTTAGCTTGCTCTGCAAGAGAAGGAACTATGGTCACTTCAATAGAGCGGATCCATGGCGACAATACATTCCTGGAAGACGGAGTGATAATGGTAAGTTGTCCACAGTATTTGCAAATCTTTGAACTTGGACTTATGCAATGCGGGCAATAACCAACATTGCATAAAGAACAGAAAGTCAACTGAGAATCCGGCCCCTGACGATTGCAACCAGGACAATGGACAAAATTCCTTGAGTGTTGTTTACAAAATTTTTCGTCTTTAAATTCAGAAAAAATCGTGTGCTTCTGGCACAATAATTTTTTATTGGACCTGAACAATTCTTGGCATGTTTTACAAGAAAATAGTTCACTACGCAAAAAATGATCCTGACATACCGAACACTGTCCAGCACATGCCAGGCACACAATTTTACCATTTTGTAGTTTTACAGCATGAGAATCACAATAGTTTTTACCACAAATTGGGCAAGATTTGGCATGCTTCTGGCAATATAACACTTCTTTATTCGTTTGAGAAAAACAAATATGACAGGATAGTAACCTGTTACGATACTCAATGGTTTTGCAGGTATGACAGCTATCGAAACATGTACTACAGCC
>JAKLHB010000324.1 GCA_022710345.1 Planctomycetota bacterium | reverse complement strand
AAACCCCAGGCTTTATTCCCAAACCGCTTCGCGGCAAAAAACTTTGCTGCAGTGCAATCTTATACGAGAGTTCTCCAGTAGGTAACAGCAATACAAAAAGCCTGGATTTGCAAATCCAGGCTTTTTTGTGGAGGAGTTTTATTTTACCTCAAGTTCTTCGATTTCCATAGACATGGGCAACATAAAGGCTTTCATAACAGCCATATGCTGCATATTGGTTGCACCAGAGTCTTCGCGATACACT
The DNA here is from genome assembly GCA_022710345.1 of Planctomycetota bacterium. GTDB lineage: Bacteria > Planctomycetota > Uabimicrobiia > Uabimicrobiales > JABWCH01 > JAKLHB01. Next base: position 5,159 of record JAKLHB010000324.1, on the reverse strand, counting down.
GGGCTGACATCGCTCAATGGATTATAGACTCTGCTATCAAAGACTAACCCTTTGCTAAAACTATTACTGCCAACTACTAAAGTTGTTTGTTGTTGATAGAGCAATGGATTGACAAGCACAAAGTCTAAGTCTTTGGCGCGAGTGGCATTCGTTTTTTGGTTGCCTTGTTGATCTGTGGGAATAGGGTTGTCCACAAACATTCCGCCAGATTCGCTTTTTAAGACATTCAGGATTTGAGCAGAACGAGACCCTGCATTGAAATCGCCGGCCAGGACAATGTAATCTGTGATTTGCTCAATCTTGGTTGCATTGTAATAGGAATAGATTTTTTTATAAAGGGCACGAGCGCCTGCAACTTGTTTGTCTGATTGAGTGGAAAAATGGACACTGACCACAAGCATATTGGGATTGCCTGCGCCTGGAACATCCAGCTTAACATAAGCAAATCCGCGATTGCTAATTCCTGGATCAGTCCAAGAGCCGCTGTCCAGCAATTTGAAATCATTGCGATAGATAATTCCATTTGGAATGTCACCGCTATCGTTGTATGGCTCTCTATAGAATGAATAATTGGTGCCAAATGCTTTTTGCACCAATTCAGAGATGGAGCCATTGTAGTTGAATTCTTGGATACAGCAGATATCTGGTTTCAAGCCTTGGAAAATGCGAATGCCAGGGTTTTCATAGCATTGAGCATTCCCAGAAGTAATATTAGCAGCCATAATTTTGACCACACTTGTTTGGCCAAAGAGGCTTAATGCCAACACCAACAATAAAATCCACAAATATGTGAATCGCATAAAATGCCTTTCAAAAACAAAATTGCACCATAAATATAACAAGCGGATGCAACGTAAGTCGCATACATCCGCTTTTATAATTATAACCTAATTTTTTTGGAAAGCAAATAATTATTTTTCATTTTCATTTCATTCGAACGGATTTGAGATTACCAAACACAACAAATTGTATGCCAATTCAGCAACGCCCCAAAAACCATCCAAAAGCAATTTACGTTTTTTGCTGTGTTGTTTTGCAGGCTAGAAAGTAACCGGTAGCGTCTGTTGGAATTGGCAAAAGCAAGCAATATTTTTTGAGCCGTCAGAAATTATTTTGAACTTGCGAAATACAGGTTGTCTAGCAAAAGCCGATCTTTTACATTCGTGACTTGGATTTGGATACTATCGCCATAACTTGCTTCTGATAATTGTGTTGTGAACATAATTTTTTGATTAATATACCAGGCGGCTGTAGATTTTTGAATCAACATACCAAAAGAAATCCATCCAGCCAATTCTGGTATTTTATCATTTTTCATCAAATTCATGCTATACACATTGTAGGCAAGATTTCCATTACCACGAATTTGCATAGCATATAATGGCCGATTAGCTTGCATAAATTGAATCTGCAAATTATCTTCTGTATTGAGCTTTGCAAGGCCTGCTATTGCAGAGGCATTGGGTAAGGGTAAAAGAATTTTGCCACGGGTGAATTCCAAATATCCATGGCGGATGGCGAACTTAGCTTGAGGATAGTCGCTAGCTTTGCATTGATCTTCGGACGAAAAATCCCAGAATGTGGTTTTCTCAGTCCCTTGCCCATACCATTGATTAAATGCTTGATCAAAAACAGACGATAATTTTACAGTATAAGGGTTTTCCCATTGCTCGGGAAACATATATTCTTCTTGGATCCATAGAGCATTTTGGATGACTTCCTCACGCCGGTTTTGCTGCATGGCAGTCTCAATCAGGTCTAATTTTGCTTTGGAAGTTTTCGTCAAAAAATCTTCTAAGTACGCCAAATATTCAGTGCCTTCTTTGGTTTGGGCAGAACTCTCTTTGCATAAACGATATGCAAGTGGATAATCCTGCAATTCAAAGCACAGCATACTTAGATAAAAACGTTCTTTCAGGTCAGATTTTTTGGCGGCTAGTGTGATCAAATATATCAATTGGTCTTTGGGAAAGTCTGCCCAAGTGATCTCAACATCAGGAGCAATGACAATATGAAAACGATCCACCCGTTTTAGATCACGTAATTGACGACGATAACTAATTTTAATCGTAGAAGACGGCCGTTCTAAATACTTGACCAAAATCAATTTTGCCTGGAGCAGATTTTCAATTTGTTGGATGCGACTTTCTAGCTCTTTCTTATGGGAAGGAGTCAATGTTTGAGCATTGAGTTGAGTATTGAGATACTCCAGGGCCTTTGGATAGTCATATTGCGCGGTCTTTTTTTGTGCTTCTGCAAAGATTTGATTGAGAGTGCGTCTCGATGCTGAAGATTTTTCTTCTGTGACGTATTTTTCGTATGCAGCAACTGCTTGATCTAAAATTTTAGCATCATCTTGCAGCCCCTGCACCATTGCCACAAATTCTTCTGGAGCCTGACCATCTTTGGTGCAATTTTCTAGTGTAGTGCGAATGCGATTTTGCATATTCTCAAAATACTTGCTTTTGATCGCAATCTCACAGTCACGCCGAAGTATATCTATGGTTTCTTGGGCTTTTTGAATCACTTGGGCACGTGCATTGTTCAAGGACTGTATAAAAGTCTCGGGAATTTCGGGGGCATGTTGAGAAGCCAATTCTAATGCCGCATAAAATTTTTGCTCTTGCAGCAATTTTTCAATTGCTTCAACCTGATTTTGAATTTGTGCACGCCATCGTTGGTCTTGAATTTGTCCCAACTTTTCCAAAAGAACTTTTACTTCCTTGAGATATGTGCGATTTTCTTTATAGGGAGGTAAATCCGCATCTTTATATTTCAGAACAAATTCAGATAACTTAGCTTCAAGCTCTGCCCAGCGATGTTGCTCATCTGCAGCGTCTTGGAAAAGTTGATGCAAAGCCTGGTATTCTCTGCCGGCTTTGTTGAGCAAAATTTGCTTGTGAATGAGATTCCAAATTGGCCACACAATGCAGGCTAAAATAATGAGAAAGAGGATCCAACGCCCCCATGCTGATCTTTGATATGTATTATGCAATGGTTGTTGACGTTGCGGTCGCAATGGCTTGGTCCGTGTGAACACAGGTTCTTCAACATCGCTGTCTGATGTAGGCTCTGACTTAGCTTGCGTGCTGGTGGTAGATTGTTTTTCTTGGGCAGCCTCTTCATCTTCTGAAATAGCAACTGCGGGTACAGCCGCATCCTCATCTTCAGGTGTGATTACGTTTTTGTGAAGGCCAAATTGATTGGGATACTGCAAATCTTCGATCAATTCTTCATAATTTTGGTACCGCGTGGATAAGTCCATGGACATCATTTTTTCAATGATTTTACAAATTTCATCCGAAACAGACGAATTATAAAGATGCAATGGCGGTACCTGAGCCTTTTCAGATTGGATGGTCAGCAAAGCCAAAGGAGTATTACCTTCCAAAGGTGGTCTGCCTGCCAAAGCATGGTATAGGATCGCACCTAGCGCATAGATGTCGCTTCGATAATCAGGCGGCTCTTTTCCGGAGATATACTCTGGAGCTAAGTATAAAGGAGCAATCCCTTCTTTTTCCACAATGTGGAATACATTGCGTACGACTTTGCTAGGGAAGAACTGCGTTAGAACGACTTTACCAGCTTTGGAGACCATGATGGTATGTGGATTCAGATCGCCATGGAAAACACCCGCTTTTTTGGCAGCTTGAAGGATTTTAGCCACTCGAATACCAATTTTGAGTGCTTTATCACAAGAAATCTCGACCTGCCTTTGAAACAATTCTTGTAGTGTTTCTCCTTCAATAAATTCAGAGACCACATAGATGTGATTGGCAAGGGTGATGCATTCTAGGTTGCGGCTAATATTGGGAATATTGAGAGGAATTGTTTTTTTGACAAGAGCCTCGACGTTGTTGATAAATGCAAGGTCTGAGCAAGTTTCCTGATTGAAAGCTTTGATCCAAACAAAGGTATTTTCTTGCTCTTCAACACCTTTGTATAAGGTGCCTGTAGCATCTTCTCGAATTTGATCTACCACACTATACCCAGGAATTTGGATTTTTTTATACTTGGACATGCTCAAAAATGCCAATGTTTTTCCCATTTTTTCACTAAATTTGCTGGCCGGCCTTGGAATTTTCAAGACCGTTCCACATTGTCCACATTTAAAATTTTTAGGCACTTTGTGCAGATCCAAACGAAAATGAGCCCCACAAGACTGGCAAATGATATGCTGTTTTTCTTCATCATCTTTCCATTCTTGAATTTGGCTATCCATGCGTTCGCTTTTTTTCTTCCATTCATCGAGAAGCATTTGCTTTTGTGATTTAGTCAAATATTCTCTCTCGATCAAAAGATCAAGCAACGATGGTGCTGGCGAGCCTTTTCTGCTGGCTTTTTCCTGAATGGACAAACATTCTTGGAGTTGTTCCGGAGTAATCCATTCAAATTTTGCCGCAAGATTCCCTAATAATTTATCAGAACTCATAACAAATCTTTCCATCACAATTTAGGATAGTGGCCGAATTTTATTTAAAATTTCCTGAAGCTTTGGGCTGACCGTAGGTGGCTGCCAAGCAACATCAATGCTAGGAACATTCCGTTCCTGTAGATTTTGATAGAATAATCCAAGGCCCAAGTTAATCACAGCCACAGGGCCGTGAAACAAAGATTGAATCTTATCCATGCAAATAACTTTCTTTTCAATAGGAAATTCACTTGCACTCGAGTCCGCCTCAAATGCAAGTGAATGGATAATCTATGATTTAGGAGGCTCCTGATGTTTTGATTCAGGCTCTTTAGAAGTCGGAGAAGCTGGAGAAGGCGGTTCTTTTTTTACACTTCCATCTCGTATAATACGATTGGGCATTGGAGTAGAAGGCTGCCCCATCCACTCAAAGAACCGGAATATTGCAATGATCACAGTAACAGCCACTGTGGCTACAAAAACAGTGAGATAAAGATCTTGATAGCCTTGTAAATTGAGCGAAGCCAACAAAATTGAAACAGCAATAAACAAGAAAACTAAGGGCAATAAAGCAACTCTTTGTAATTTAGCTGTGATCAAGAAAAAGCCTGCGATAGCTAAGAAAATTAAGAGATGCAATGTATTGAGCCAATTATTATATAAATAGGAAATGGTGATGTACCCTTGGCCATTGAGACGATAGAAGCTATAGTACTTGCCTTCTATTGGGTATATTGGAATCACGCCA
>JAKLHB010000323.1 GCA_022710345.1 Planctomycetota bacterium | reverse complement strand
TGGAAAGCCGTGTGTTATGAAAGTAACCCGCACGGTTTGGGCAGGGGGAAAAGATGGCGATCATTTCAGAAGTCTTACCTATCTGCATGAAGGCTGTGGGGCAGTAGCCTACTTCCTAGCTTATAAGTAAATTTTTAGCTAGGAAGTGTTATGAAAAATCCAATTTACTTGTCTCTTGTTGTTATTTGTTTTCTCCTCCTTACTAACTTTGCCTTTACCCAAGATCAGCAGTACATCTATTTTTCCGATACAAATAGCTATTTATCTAACTGTGATGCGATTATGAAAGATGCCGAAAAAAAAGCCAAGGAGTGTTGGACAGGTAAAGGGACACTAGAAGAATTACAAGAAGGTGCAAAAAAATGCCTTGCTCTTAATCCTTCTGGAAATATTGATCAAGTTGCAGCCTATAAATATAAAAAAATGTTAGAAAAATTCAATCGTACTGGCACATGTGATGCTCTAGAAATGACTGGTTGGGGTATAGTAGGCTTGCTAGCAGGCGCAGGCGATGTTGCTGGCGGTAGTGGAGTCTGCACCACTTCTTACTTCACAGCAGTTACGGCAAGAAATCTGGATTTAGAAACAAAACGACAAGAATTTGAAGCGGCATGTAAAGAATGGAATCTCTATCAAGCAGAAAAAGGATATAATAAGACATTTTGGTCACAATTCTAAGCAAGTTTAAAAACTTTATCCTCTTTCTGACATTGCCGCAACGTCATGAAATTATTGATTTTCGGGATAGGAAAAGGGTCGTAACCTTTTCTGACAAGCCAGAAATTATTGCCTGGTTTCCCATTTTTATATCGCAATAAATCCTTTTCGCAATAAAAAGGAATAGAGTTATGAATGATTTGATTTTCTATCGTCCTTCGGCTATCACATTGCCGGAAGGGATTACTTTTCCTGTGTTTCAATTTACAGAAGAACTGCGCCAATTAGCTCCTCAGGTAACATGGACAATCATTGGAAAATCTATGGCAATGCTTGATTGTCATGTTGCTCAATGCTATGGAAAATGCAACAATAGCTTTCAAAAGCAAATGGAACGTAATAGAGAATATTTTAAAAGCGATTGGCGTTTTCAGCCCACATTAGAAGAATGGAAAGCATTAAAAAATATTGTAATGCAAAGAATTACGGATGATAGGACAAAATGTCCTATCATCTACCAAACCTATGATAATGAAGAGTCAGCAGAACATAAAGGTATTTTTTCGCTCGCTCAAATTTTTGGAGAAGCTGCTAAAAGCCATGCTTTACCTTGGTTCTATTCAAAAAAAGGCATCAACATGGCGGCATTTTTTCAAAGTACTCCAATTGCCAGAATGCGAGCTATGTATATTATCGAAGCGTTTGATGAATTCGAGCGTGCTGCTTTTGATCCCGCTACAGACCCACAAGTCCAAGCATATCTGCAGAAAGTTTTAGCTGAAAAAGCTAGAACTATTTCCATTGCAGTGGGGAATCATGTACAACACAATACTGTGAATTCTATACAGATTCTCGCAGATTTAGGCTTCAGGCCCTCATTGCCAAACCAGATGGCGACCAAGAGGGATATTGCTCATTTTTTGGACATACCTGAAAATACTCTCACCACCTTCTTGGTCAAGCACACCGACCAAATCAAACCAACCAGGTTAAGCAAAGATCAAATTCGGGCTGCCGGCAAAAAAGCCAATCGCCTTAATGCTTATAGTGAAGATGATGTCTTTAAACTAGCTTTCTGGATGAACACAGAAATTAGTACCCAATTAAAACGAAAAATTTTTGGTGATCTAGGAATATATTCCACACCTGCAATACGAGAAGAAATCGAATGGAAATCCATGCTTTCCAAAATTTTTGCAAGTTTGGGATTCAAATACCAACAGCGTATTGGTGGCTATGTTGTTGATTTCTTCGTAGAAAAATTAGCTCTTGTCTTGGAATGCGATAAAGATAACCATCGCTATTACGATCCAGCAGAAGAGAAAAAGCGAGATAAATTGATCACTCGCCATTATTCTTTGATCAGGTTTAATAGCCAAATCTCCTTAGAGACTTTGGTTAATGCAATCTTGAGAGTACAACCTAAAGAATTGGTAAAGTTATACCTTTCATTGGAAACAAAAAAGACTATCAATAAAGCATAATGGAATCCTTTATTTCGTTGCTATGATTTCATCCGGTTGGCGAAGTCTATCCCCTCAAAGACCAAAGTGGCTTTGTAGTTTGGTAGAATCGCCAGCCGCAAACCGCACGCCTGAGCAAAAGGCACGCCAGCGATGATGTCATGCCTTTTGCTATGTTCAGTCATACGGCTTGCTAATCGGCTGGCTTGCAGGGTATCCGAGATACCTAGCGGCTCGTCTGAATAGCAAGTTTTTTTGTAATGCGCTTGCAAGCCCAGTTCCAAATTTATGAACCAAGGAATGGGATGGTATATATTACAAGGAAATACTAATGTCTAAAATAAATCCAAAAAGTAAAGCAGATGAAAAAATAGTATTTGTGTCTATGCCTTATAAGCCTGCTGATACATTCGATGTAGTTTATAATACCATAAAATTAGCAGGTGAAATATATAGTTTGCGCATAACCAGATTTGATAAAGAACACGATTCTAAAACTCTTGATGAGCTTCCTCAAGCAATTAAAAGTGCTGATATTATAGTTGCTGATTTATCTGACAACCGTCCTAATGTTACGCATGAAGTAGGACAAGCACAAGCACATAACAAGGAAATTATCTATATCAGCCATACTGCAATAAAAGAAGTTGCCAGCAATCTAAAAACCAATAAAATTATCGAGTACTCAACAAGCAAAATTGGTCTCCAACAGTTAGCACTTAAACTACGAGAAGAATTCAAAAGTAGATTGGGCATTTCAACTATCCGTATTGCTATCGTAAACTCCAAAGGTGGTTCTGGCAAATCTACTCTTACTATGCTACTTGCCGAAGGACTCAACGCACGTGGTAAAAAAGTATTATTGGTTGATTTGGATCCACAAGAAAGTCTAACATACATGTTATCTAGCCCTGAACAGCGAATCAAAACTGTTGTTGATATTAGTAATACAAAAAGAATGACGAAAAATTTTCTAAATGCCTTATTACCTACACGACTCGAAAATGTAAGTTTGCTGGGGAGTAATGAATCTTTGTATGATTCTCAGTTTCAACCAGAAGATTTGCAAAAAGTATTAGATAGAATTGAGCAATCGCTTGAAAAAGAAAATCAAAAGCTATTTGAATATATTATTTTTGATACACCCTCCGGACGAACTCCTTTGTTATTAGCAGCATTACAAAAAAGTGAGTATGCCATCATTCCTACTGATATTTCCCCCACTTCCATAAAACCGTTAGAAGATTTTATGCAATTTATGCACGACTATAGCAAATGTGTAATATTAGGAGTTGTAATAACAAGATGGCAAAAGCAATTGGGAGAAATGGGCATTTACTCCAAGTATAAAGAATTGCTTGAACGTTTTGATATTGAATTGTTCGCATCTGGTAGCCAGATTGATCATGATATCAAAGTGCTTGATGCATTAGATCAAAGGACTTCTATTCTAACAGGAAAAGGAGGAGTGAAGCGGCAGGTAAAAGATTTTGTTGATAGTATTCTTTCTAGAATAAATAAGAAATCTGCATAGTCAATGTGTAAAATCATCAGACAACATTGGTCGCTCGAACGATAATGCTTGCTTTGTTTTATTTTTTGCGTAGCCTCATGCTTAACAACTCTGGAATCCTTATGTTATGCGATTTATAGGCTAGGTGTGTACACCCGAAAAGCCGGCTCCTCTGACCAGCCTGCTTACTTATTTTTCTCAGAGGAAATTTGCTTGCAGAGGAGGCACAAAATGAAAATGCCAATTTTTGTTGATGACGCTTTTGAGCTTTACATGGAAACTCCTGAAGGTATCCCTTTATGGAAAACAAAAGGTGTAACGCTCACATATGAAAATTTGTTACATAATGTCTTTCTTTTTAGCTGTGATCTAGCAGATTATTTTGGTATCAGACATCGAGACTTAGTTGGAAAAAACATTGCTAAGCTAATAAAAGAAAAGTACTTAGATGACCATGCGCGAAAAATTTCGCGCATGGTCGACATTGGATCTTCTGCCGAAAGATCACAAACAATTTACGTCTTAACGAGGCATGAAGCAGAATTTTTAATCATGGATTTTTCAGGCCCAAAAGCAAGACAGAAAAAACTCGAAATCTTGAAAAGATTGCAGGCTATCGAAACAGATGTTCTTAAAGGTGCATTTGACCAAGCTCGTCAAAAAGCTGCTACTTGGGACGGCGTACAATTGCTTACAGACTTAGGTTTCACGCCATCGCTCCCAAACCAAATGGCAACAAAAAAAGACATAGCGCACTTTCTTGGCATTCCAGAGAGCACGCTTGCAACGTTTTTAGCCAAGCACACAGACCAAATCACAGCAATCAAGCTGACAAAAGAACAAATTCGTGCTACAGGGAAAAAAGCCAACCGTTTAAATGCCTATACACAGGATGATGTTTTCAAAATTGCATTTTGGATGGATACAGAAATAGGCAAACAACTCAAGATAAAGGTATTTGGAGACATTGGAGTCTGTGCTACACCAGCAGTAAAAGACGAAGTGGAGTGGAAAACATCTCTTTCCGAATTATTTCATCTATTAGGATTCAAATACCAATATCCGATTGGTAAATATGTAGTTGACTTTTTCGTTGAAAAACTTGGTCTTGTGTTGGAATGTGATAGAGAAAACCATCGCTATTACGACCAAAAAGGAGAACAAGAACGAGACGCATATATTACCCAGTTTTACACTTTGATTCGCTTCAATAGCCAAATCAGCGTAGCAACGCTAGCGAACAGAATCATCCGAATGCATGAAATGCCACCAAAAGCTGTCATCAAATTATATATTCCACCAGAAAAAGCAAGGAATACGAAAAGACAGCATTAATCTAAAAAAGAGCAACCAAGCCGTCGTTCGGTCAATGAGACCGTTGCATGAAGAATGTTGAATTTTCAAGGAAAAGGAAAAGAAAGCATAAGGAAAAACTTGCAAAAATAAAAAAAAATGCCATAATCCCTAAATTGACAAAACAAAAATATTAAAGGGACAATTATGGCATTAAAAGTTATAAGAGAAGATAACAAATTTCAAATAATAACGCAAGGATTTAAAACAGAATTTATTCCAGATACACCAGCAAATAGGAAAACAATGCTAGTGTCATTAAGATTAATGGAAGATGGAAACGGAAAAAAGTTATTTACATTCAAAGAATTAGCACAATTAACAAAAGGAACGACGCGTGAATCAGCCTTAGATATGTATGAACAATTTGGAAAAAAAGAACGAAATTTTGATAGGTTATGTGTGTCGCGTAAACCGAAAATAGATGAAGAAGTAATTC